>NZ_KV815610.1:0-19335 GCF_001814285.1 Enterococcus sp. HMSC076E04
AAGAACCATTTACACAAAATTATTGACGCTCCCACAACGATCCACTACTCATTTTTCTTTTTAACGTTAATTTGATATAATAATGATTATTTATTTAAAAATACATTAGATAACATTTGTTACGACACGAAAAAGCTTCACAAACAAATATCGTTATTTTAAAATGAGGACGAATTCACACAATTAGGAGAAATAGTATGCCATTCATCGTTTACTTTTTTCTTTCATTACTCGTGATCTATATTCCATTACCAACATTCTTTCTGCTCGTCAATCGTCTAGCTGAGCAACATGATGCGATTACTGCTCTTACGAAACTTTGTTTACTTCTATTTGTCTAGATTACTTTACGAGCTATTATTGGCTAAAACAGACAAGAGTAAAAAAGAGATATTATTTCTTCCTTGTCTTTTTCAATCTCTTTGAGTTTCTGATCCATTGCTTTTTACTTCATCAGTATCATACGATTCATTTGTGGATCATCTGGGTCTTTCAAGTGGTCGTACTATTTTGTATGTTCACCTTCCCTCTCTCAAGAAAATTTAGGGAGACATTGTTTTATTAAAAAAAGGTGGAGAAAGCTTCTCTGTATCAATAAAGACACAATTAAGGAAAAACTGGTCAACATACTGGTTTTTCTTTAAAAAACTTTTAAAAATCTAATTGGGAATTTACCCACACAAACAAGGGGCTATGACAAAATCTTGTCACAGCCCCTTATTTCGAATAAAAAGCTTGCATCTTCGATAATAAGCCCAACCAAACGAAAAATATGAAAAGCTATTTTTGTTTGGTTGGGCTTATTACTTGATGCAGAACAGCTTTTTCACGACCTTTTTATTAAAAGTCTTTTTACAGTTTTCTAGCAAAAAATGAGACAATCAGTACTAAAATGATGGCACCAATCAATGATGGTACGATTGCCATTCCTGCAATACTTGGTCCCCAAGAACCTAATAATGCTTGGCCAAGTGCTGATCCAACTAAACCTGCTACGACATTTGCAATAATCCCCATAGAAGAACCTTTATTCGTGATTGCTCCTGCAATTGCTCCGATAATTCCTCCGACGATAAGTGACCAAATAAATCCCATGTTTCGTTCCTCCTAATGTTTTGCTTCCTTATTACTGAACGCGTGGCTCTGTATTTTCTTTTACTTTTTCAACGCCGCTTCCAGCTGCTGATTTTACTTTATCTGTTTGATTAGAAGCAAATTCACCGGTTTTTTTCGCTGCGTCAGTTACTTTGTCTTGCACTGTTTCTTGATCTTTTTCAAATTCTTCTTTTGTTTTGATGTCCACTACGTTAGCGTTAACTTCGATGACGTCTAAGTGTGTCATATTTTTTACTTCTTTGCCGATTACTTCTTGCATTTCTTCAAAGATTTTTTCGATATCTTTGCCATATTCCACAATGATATCCATGTCAACTGCTACTTGTTTTTTACCGACTTCTGTTTCGATCCCAGCCGTTACATTATCTGTATTCACAAGTTTTCCTGCCACATTAGAGAAGAAACCACCGTTTGCAGATAATAAACCGTCTACTTGTTCAATTGCGATTCCAATGATTTTTTGCACCACTTTGTCTTCATAATTCAACTCACCGCGCATCGAATCTTCCTGCTCAGAGCCATGGTTTTCTTGGTCATTTGTATGTTGTGAACTAAATTTTTCTTGTCCATTTGAGTGTTCAGAACCAAGTTTTTCTTGTGCTTTCGCATGATCAGAAGGGTGCTTTTGTTCCTCTAATGGTTTAGAAGGATCGATTGCATCATGTTGTTCTGGAACTTTAGATTCTGGAGAGCCGGGATGATGAGGCGCATGTTTTTCTGCGTCATGTTTCTTTTCTTCTACACCTTGTTGAACATTTGGCACGACTGGATCTGGATGTGCAGATACTGGTGCTGTTTTATTCTTTTCATCGTTCACACCATTTGATTGGTTTGGTGTCGTTGGGTCTGGATGTGCAGACACTGGTTTTTGGTTGTTCATTTTATTGTTATTATTATTTTTGTTATTGTTATTCATGGATGTTTCCTCCTAAGATTTAAAATAGTGATCTAAGATTTTCGTTTGTTTCAAATAAAAACCGATAGCGACACCGATAGCGGCCATGATCAAGATCAATAAAGTCTTGAAAAAGCCGACGGTTATCCATAAAACGGCTAATATCAACCCAAGTACCCCAAAGATGATAGGGAGCTTGTATGTCGAAAATAGTTCTTTCATTTTGGTCCCCCCTATTCTACTCGTTTGCGGTCATTACTTTGTTTAGCTGGTTCTTCAAAGCCTGTGTATTTCACGGATACTTTCACTGACTCTTTTGTGCCTAATATGTGTTGTACTTCGTTTTCGATTTCTTTCATCAATGTTCCCGTTTTACCAATGAGTGCTGAAGTGCGTTTCAACTCCCCTTTTACATTGACGGCGATCTTGTTTTTCGTTGCTTTGACATTTACTTTTGGTGAATGGATAAATTCATCTTCATGCAAGTGAGAACGAACCATTCCTTCGATTGCTTTTTTATCCAACGTCAACTCCCCATCACCATGTTTCAGTAAAAAGGTTCCGATCGTTTTTGGATAAAACAAGAAAACAAGCAACGTGATAATCGTCAAAATAGCAAATGCAACAGCAAGCCAGAATACATATTGTTGCACATATGAATTAGTGATGGAAAAGAATCGAAACTTCTCTAATTGAAAAGGCAGTGGATAGGCTGCACTTAATAGTATCGCAAACAAAAGTATAGATAGCAAAAGTAACGTTCCGATCACTCCAAGCGTTTTTACTCCTTTATTCATTTTCGCACCTCCTCATAGGGGTGAAACGATCAACTTTTTATAAGTTGATCGCTTCTCCACCAGTTACTCCGTAGATTTGAGCTGTGACATAACTTGCTTTATTCGATGCTAAGAAGACATAGACCGGTGCTAATTCTCCTGGCTGACCTGCACGTTCTAGTAAACTTTGCTGACCAAATTCAGGAATTGAATCAGAAGGCTGGCCTTCGTCTAGTTGCAGCGGTGTCCAGATTGGACCAGGTGCTACGCCATTTACACGGATTCCCTTAGGAGCAAGTTGTTTTGCTAAGCCAATCGTAAAGTTAGCGATTGAAGCTTTTGTTGCTGCATAATCCAATAAATGTTCACTTGGATTGAAGGCTTGGACAGATGTTGTTGTAACAATCGCTCCTCCTGCTGGGATATGCGGAACTGCTTCTTTCACTAAAGCAAACATAGCGATGATGTTGACCATGAATGTGTCTTTGATTTGTTCAAGTGGCAGTTCAACAATGGACTGGCAAGAAATTTGCTGTCCTGCATTCAATACCATCGTATCTAGCCCACCAAGCTCACTTACTGCTTTTTCAATGATTTCTTTAGGTGCTTGTTCATCACGAAGATCAAATGGTAGTAAGACGATTTTACGTCCTGCATCTTTGACGTATTTAGCTACTTCTTCTGCATCTTTTTCTTCTCCTGGGAAGAATTGAAGAGCGATGTCTGCACCTTCTCTAGCAAATGCAATCGCTGCTGCACGACCGATCCCTGAATCGCCACCAGTGATGAGTACACGTCGGTTTTCCAGCTGATTACTGCCCTCATAGGATTCTTCTCCGCAATCAGGAACAGGAATCATGTTCTGTTGTAAAGCTGGCGTATCCTGATCTTGCTTAGGAAATTTCTCCGTATGGTACAGATTTCGCGGATCGATTAATTTTGGTTCTGTCATTGCTGTATTCCTCCTAGTTTTTCTAAATTGTATTGCCAAAACAAATTTCTTTGTTTGATACCTGTTTTAAATAGTTTGTTTAATTTGTATAATCTTTTCGATATAGATGGTAGCCTAAAACCGCCGCTGCTATCAAAGAGCCGAATACTACGAGGATAAATCCTAAAGCAGAGCTTTTACCCGGCAACCCTCCTGTATTCATTCCCCAAATCCCTGCAAACAACGCCGGAACGGAGATGATTAGTGCAGCTGAATCTAGATATTTCATGATGTGGTTTAGATTATTGTCCATCATCCCATTGAATAAATCACCAATACTCTCCAATAAGTCTCGATAGATCTCGATCATTTTTTCTGTTTGGCGCTGCCTCAAATGGACATCATAAAGCAATTGTTCATCGTCTAAACGTTTGATAAACGTTTCAGAATTCCATAATTGATTCATCGTTTTCCGCTGATCTCTTAAGGTATGATCGATATACACAATGTCTCTTTCAAGATCTGCCTGTTTATACAGTTCCTCATTCTCCGTCGTTTTACGAGCTGCTCTATCCAAAGCGTCAATTCTATGCTTCATTTCTCTTAGTTCTTTCACGTAATGGGTATAAATATCCAGTAATGTATACGTGATGATCTTTTCAAACGAGTTTAAATGATCTCCATGCTTTGTCAGCAAGCGATCCACGAACTCGGTCTTTCTATCAATACATGTAATCAAGAGATTATCGGAAAGTACAAAAGATATCGGTGTCAATTTTTTTTCGATACGATTATCTGACTGATCCAGATTGATCACAACCAAAGAAAATGGATGCGCTAATTTGGTCTCATAAAGGCGCTCCATCCGAGAAACTTCTTCCGGATATTCCGTGCCTACGAAAATATCATCTGGAAGCTCAAATTCTTTGATTGCCTGCTGGATCTCTTCTGGCTTTTTATTATCGAGAATAAGCCAATTGTATTTGTTTTCATCTGTTTCTGTGACTTTCTTTTCATCATCCACAAAGTAGTATCTCAATGTATACCTCCTTTCTGGACTTTTCAAAAACGATTAGCTGAAGAAGCAGTTCTTTAATTTGATATTATAATCGAGTACTGCACTTTCATTTTCTAATGAGAAGCTGTCAAGCTGTTTATTAAAGTCCATGTTTAGTCGTTTACCGAAATAACTTTGTTCTACTTTAGATGTATAGATCTCCAGTAAAGGATGCTCGATTTTTGTTGCATACTCTCCAAATTCCGAAACAAAAGGAATGATTTGGAAAAAGTTGCCTTTTGCAAAAGCACCTTTATCCCTTAAAAATGGATCGGAATCATTGATGAGAGCGAGTGCAATTTTTGTATTTTCCCCCACTTTTTCGATTAACGTCTCTACTGCATTTTTAGACAGTGTAATTTCCATTCCTACTCCCCCTGTTCAGTTGTAGTCTTGTATTATTTAACAACTACGTCTGTTTTTTGTTGAATTTTTGCATATTTTGGATATTTAGGGAATTTAGCCACACAACGGAACGCCGTCATCCCTGCATATTTTTCGTAATATTTCTTCGTTGGTCCTTCAAAATCTTTGCTCCAAGGTTTCACATGTCCTGAGAAATGGATAATGTAAGGATTGTTGCGTGTTTCTTCGTATTCACGTTCACCTGCTGCTGTTGGATGTTTCTTTGCTTTAGCCATGATATAGCCTTGTGCATTCCAACGCGGATGAAGCGGAAGCCAACGATCATGTAAGATTGCATTTAATGCATCTTGGTCATGGAACCTTAATTTTTCTGGATTATGTTCGATGAAGTCTAATACTTTTTGCGTAATATTTTCATCTAACCATTTTTTTACATTGATCAGCATCAATCCTGAGTTGAAGTAACGCATTGATTTAGCTGGAATCTCCATTTTTTCTAATCGTTGATGGAACCCAGCGTCTTCAACAGCTGCTACGATTGAATCACCGAAGTCAAGACGCCATAATTTAGAGATATCTTGTAAAGCAATCATGTCGCAATCCATATATAAGATACGTTCAACTTCCGTGCCGCGGAACAATTCCGGAATCGCTATGCGGTAATAAGCTGTTTCTGGAATACGATCGCTGATTACTACATTTGTAAAGAATTCTTTATTAATTTTCAAAAATTCTACATCTGAATTCATTCGTGCATTTTTCACTGAGAAACGTAAAAGCTGTTTGCTTTCAAAATCGATATCGTCGTCAATCACATAGAACCGAACAAATTTAGACGGGTTGCAATTATCTAATACTGAGACAAATAACGCAGCTAAATGCGGTACGAATTTTGTGTTACAACTTGCGACTACTGCTATTTCTTTTTTATTCATTGATCTCGCCTACTTTCGTTAGAGTACTGTGTGCTAATTTTTTTAAGTATAAATTGGTATACGGATGATCTTTCAAAGTATTCCAAGGTTTATCATGTCCTGTAAAATGAACGATTGAAGGTTTTTCATTTCCTTCTTTATACAGACGTTCATATTTTTCATTTGGTGCTGGGTGTCGTTCAAAAATCAAAGAAGTCTGCATGTTCCATTTTGGATGAAGTTGTTCCCAATCTTCATAAAGGACAGCATTCAAAGCATCTTGATCGTGATAAATGATTCGATCACCATTTTCACTTAAATAATGGATAGTTTTTTCTGTAATTTCTTTTTTATTCCATTGATCGATGTCAATCACCATCACCCCTGAATTGAAGTACAAGTCATCGGAATCTATTCCTAATCTTTCCAATGCTTTCACTTGTCCTGGATCGATAATGGCGCCGATCGTTTTTCCATTTAATGGTTCATCATATAGTTTTACGATATCGTCTAGCACTAACACATCTGAATCTAAGTAAAGGACTTTCTTATAATCCTCTTTAGCTAATAAGTTGGGTAAAGAAATTCTTAAGTAAGCGGTAGTTGTGATATGGTCGCTGACTAGGAAGTCTTCGTAGATATCTTTTTCCACTGTCAGGAATTGGATACTTGCATTACTTGAATATTTATTTACCGTTTCTTCCAATCCTTGTTTACTATATTCTGATAGACCATCGTCAATCACATAAAATTTTATGCGTCTTGCTTTATTGCAATTTTCTAATGCAGTTGCGATCATCACGCTCAAGTAAGGAGCATAATTTTCGTCTGAAGCAGTCACCACAGGAACTACGCCGTATCTCTTCTCCATCAAAATCACTCCTTTTTCTAATCTTTTTCTAACCTGTTCTACATCTAGAATATTCCTCATTTGGCTTTAAAGCAAAATATATGCTTTGTTTTCATTGAATATTTTAAAATTTTTTTATTACAAAACGCATTGGTAAGCGCTAACTATTCGTTTTGCATGGCTTTTTATTCAAAGGTATTGACCAAAAACTACTATATATAGCCACCTTTTTCTTAAGAATGTTTTTTGAAAAAATTCATAACGGCAAAGCAAGTTAGTTTCATTTTTTTAATTTCTCATTTAATCTTAAGGTAACAGGAAAATAGATATGCAAAAAGAAAGTAGGAAGATAAAATGAAACTAGCAGCGATTGATTTAGACGGTACCTTGCTTGATCGAAATGGAAAGATACCAGAAGAAAATATCCAGGCACTTCGGAAATTTGATGAAAATGGCGGAATCGTAACAGTAGCTACAGGAAGGAACAGCATTTCTGCTAAAGATATTTTTTCCGAATTAGGGATCGGCGGCTATTTGATTTCTTCCAATGGTTCGCTGATTGCTGAAATGAAGGATGGAAAGATGGCAAAGGTTCTCAGACGTTCGAAAATAGATATCGATACTCTGAAAAAAGCCTTCTTCTATGCTCAAGAAGCAAAAATCTCAATTATTGCCAGCCGAGAAACCCAAGATGATCAGCTGACATTCGATGAGTCAAATCTTGTCAAAGACGACCCCTATTATGAACATTTCAATCTGCAGAATCATTCTTTTGATCAAATTTTAAGTATGTTAGAAGATCCTTCTCTTAGCTATCTTAAATTAGCGTTAACAGATAAGAGTGAAGAAAAACTACAGAAGTTACAAAGAGATCTGCAAGCAGACGGCATCAATTCAGTATTCTCTGATCCGCATTTCTTAGAAATCACGCCTACAGGTATCACTAAAGCTCATTCACTTGTTTTTTTGGCGGATTACCTTGGAATCGAGTCGAGTGATATCATGGCTTTTGGCGATCAAGAAAACGACATTGCTATGTTGAATTATAGTGGGTTGAGTATTGCGATGGGGAATGCACAGCGGCAAGTAAAAGAAATTGCAAACCAAGTAACACTGACGAATGAGGAAGCTGGGGTTGCTTATATTTTAAAAAACTTCTATTGAAAATAAAAAAATGACGTCATGAACGTAGGAGGAAAGAAAATGTTAGTTATTATCGATATGCAAAATCATATTCTTGATCCAAATAGCGAATTTTATATTCCAGAATCAGACCAATTGGCGGAACGCATTGCTAAACGATTAGCTAAAGCACGCAAAAACAAGGAATATATTCTATTCACACGGGATATTCCAGTCGAACTGAAGGACAAAGAAGAGGAACGGGAAGATTTGCAATTGATCCCTCTTCTTTCTCCCCAAGGAAATGAACGAGTGATCAAAAAGTATTACTTTACGATCCCCCCTGAAACTTTAGCTGAAATCAAGGAGACTTTGTTTGAAAGCAAAGAAGAACAAAAAGAGATCGAAGTGGTTGGGATCGAAACAAACTTATGTGTGCTCTCTAATTTGATAGGCTTGCAGAGTGCGTTTCCTGAAGCTGACTTTTTTGTTGATCCAACGTTAGCTTCTAGTAGAAAACATGGAGAATCTGCGTTGGAACTTCTGAAAGATTTCAATGTTTCGATCATTGAACCTAAAAAATAGACAGTCACACGTATGCTACAGTCTATTCTTTATATAAGTTCTATTATCATTTAGCAAGCAAATAGCAAGCAAATAAAAAAGAAAAAGCACGAAGAACTGTTTTCAGTCTTACGTGCTTTTTCTACAAAAGTATATTGGCTTTTCCATGACACCTTGGTAAACAGTGTTCTCCTGCCAACTCCTCAGTCACAAGTCACAATATTCAACAAACATGGGAAGCTGTTTTTTGAAATTGCTCCTTGTGACTCGGAGCTGAACGGTAGGCTCACGACCTCTTTCTTAAATGGTGTTCAATCAGCTGACTCTCGGTATTAGCTTAACAAACGGCAAAATATGAGGAACTATTTTTCCGTTTGTTTCTCTAATACTCAGGTCAAAACGCTGATTTCACAACCTCTGATGTACCTTGTAGGACTCGAACCTACGACCGGACGGTTATGAGCCGTCTGCTCTAACCAACTGAGCTAAAGGTACATCATCATGAGATATATTTTAGTTACTTTTTAACTATAGCACGAATTATAGACGCTCACAAGCTTCAAAATATAAATAATATGATATATTTATTCTTATTTATTTGACTTGAAACTTGACTATTTTTTACTTGCTTATTTTAGAAGAAATGCTATTCTTTTAAAAATTCTCAATGCTAGGAGTGATTATTTTGCCATTTATTGCGATTTTATTCGATTTGGTTGCGGCAGCAGCTTACTTTCTCCAATACAATCATCAAAGTTCAGAAGTCCTGTTTGTTGGAATGATTTTCCAAGGTGTGATCACCCTTCTCCTTCTCATCATTATAATCAGCTACAAAGGAAAAAAATATGCACGTGTCCAGACAGAAATATTTGTTAAATATGTTTCTATTCGTTACGGGATCATCATTCTTTCCTTTTTAATGAATGCAATCGTCCTCTTTTTATATGTATTGAATTACTTAAATATCAATCCATTGATTTTTTCTAGATAGATAACTTGTATTTAGCGGAACAGTTCTCGCGTATGAGCAGAGAGCTGTTCCGCTTTTTCATCGGTCTATTCTTCTTTGATTTTCCTAGCATTTCATTTGTGATGTATGCAATAACATGTTATCTTTTATTAGAAGAAACGTTGAGGAGTCCGTTACATGATTACGTTGGTTAGAGTTTTGTTTTGGTTGCCTTCGGTCGTCCTGATCGCAATTATTTTTTATCTTATGCTTTGGAACAAAGAACGGCTTTATTTAGCTGTTTTGACTCTTCCGGTTATTTATTTTATGTGGAAGGTTTTTAATTACAACTACTTTGAACCTGATAGTGTTTTTGTAGAAGAATTATCAGGGTTGGTTTTGTCTCTATTAATCGTCATTCTTTATTTGATACGTTTAAATAAAAAACATTGAGTCCTATTGATTGCTTGTGTAGCTTTCTATGGTCATTACAACTATCCTATTATGATGAAAGGTGATTAAATGAGTATCGAAGAAGCTATTTTACTGGATACTTTACGTTGTCGTCTGAATTTTTTAAGAACTGGCCGATCTTTATCCCAAGTAGCTGTTTCTAGCGCGTTAAGTATTCCTTTATTCAAATATCGTAAATACGAACAAGGGGAAGAAATTCCAAGTATCATTGAATTGATCTACATCGCCGACTTTTACGATATTTCCGTTGACTACCTGATTGGTCGCTCAGAAACAGCAAGCAAACTGAAATGATTTTTTCCAGCCATTGTGCTGGTTTTTTCATTTAATGTTTAAAGTGAACAAACTATGTACAAAAAGGAGATGTATCTATGCGTTTATGGCATGAAAAATTGATTTCAAAGCTTCCTCGTCAGCAGCTTTTAGGACAACATCGAGAATGCTGTGCGTTAAGAGGAAATGGTTGGGGAAAGAAACACGCTACTGTAGATTATGTCTTCCACTATTCTCCTTATAAATTATTTCAATATCATCAACTTGTCATGGACGAAATGGAAAAGCGTGGCTACAGCCCAGCACCTGAATGGACAGATCCTATGTACCGTGGCAAATCATGCGAAGCATTTTTTGATTTGCCTACTGTAGAACGTAGCGTTCCGATTTATCCGGAACATGATGTAGTGTATCTAGCAGAGTGTTTAGCAAATTTGGAGCAAAAAGGAATTTATCTTACCTAAAAAAGAGGCTGGGATAGAAGCGTTTAACTCCAAGAAATAAGAGGTAATTCACGAAAATTGCTTTTCAAATCTTTGTGAATTTCAGCTTATTTCCGAAGGAGTTGCTTCTGCTTCCGCCGTTTACACATGTTTAGAGCGTGAAAAACTCTTCTACTCTTTACTCATCGAAAAAGTCTTAACCAACGTAGGGTAAGCTCGAATGGTGCAAGTTGATTCTCAGGTTACCTTCGTCATCACGTATAAATCCGAAAGTATATTCTACTTTTGTTTAATCACCCGTTTTCCCAGAAGTAAAGTAATATTCTCCTGATGCGATTGCTGAATCCGTATCGATGATCGTTTCATGATTGTCGAAGCGGATGTCTGTCCAAGGTTCTAACGCAAAACCAGAATCTTCGCTGATATCACCGCCAACGAAATAAGAAAGTGCTTCTTCTTTTGTTGCCCTGAATGGTAACTCTGCAGCTTTAGTTGGTTTAAAAAGCACAGCACCTTCGTCGTATGCATACAATGTCTCGATGACTTCTTCTGCTTTTTCTGTTGCTTCCTCCATACCTTCTTCGCTTGCTGTACCGATACTTATGATTGCTTCTGCCCAGCGTTCCCGTGCTTCGTCGACTTCGGCTTCTGTGATCGTCTCAACTTTTACCTCTTCTGTCGTGTCTTCAGTTGTTTCTGTTGTTGATTCAGTTGCCGAATCGGTTGTAGAACAACCTGCCATTGCTAGTGTTAATGTTGATAGTAAAAATAGTTTTTTTATCATAAGATTATCCCCCCTGAAAACAGACTAAAATAATAACATTTCGTTTTTTTATTTTCAGTTAAAGCTTAATAATTTCTAAATGTTCTTAAATTTTATTTAAAAACTCTTATAACTTTCATAATACATAACATTGTTATTTTTAAATAAAAAAATAAGCTCAATACATTTAAAATAAAAGACATAATTAAAATTAATTAAATAAACATCGTTATCTAAAAACAAAAAAATCCTTTTAAAATCTTACTACTATTAGGCTTTTTCGTTTTAATTTTCTTTAAATAATTATGCAAAAGTAATAGTTTATCTGTTTTTTTATTGTTTTAATAATCGATACACCACTTTATGTAAAATACTTCTCGAAAATACCTATTGATAAACAAACACAGCTATGAAATGAAAAAGCAAAGGACGAAGCAAAAAAGCACCAAGAAAAACATCCTTCCGCCTATTCAACGATTGATGAATTTCTTCGTACAAAAAAAACCGTCTTTTCGAAAGAAAAGACGGTTAAAAGTCAATTTTTATTAAGCTTTAACAATGTTTGTTGCTTGAGGGCCACGTTGACCATCTTCAACATCGTAAGACACTGCTTGGCCTTCTTCTAAAGTTTTGAAACCGTCGCCTTGGATAGCTGAGAAATGTGCAAATACATCATTTCCATCTTCACCAGTGATGAAGCCAAAACCTTTGTCTGCGTTGAACCATTTTACTGTACCGTTATTCATAAATAAATTCCTCCTGATACGTATCAATGTACGTTTTTTCGTTGCAATAAATATTTGATAGGCAAAAGGAGTTTTATCTATGTAGATATATCGCTCAAATTACGTTTCAAAATAGATTACTTATTTAATATATCATGCTTTTTCTAATAACACAAGAATAATGCAATAAAATATAAAACTTATTGTCTTCGAATCGATAAAAAAAGTTGGATAACCGCGTTTGAGCCGCCTATTGTTCTCCATTTATTTGTTTTTATCTACTAGCATTTGTTTAAGTTGTCTGTTTGCTTCAGAGATTTGTTTCTTTTGATATAGTATTCCTTGTGAATCCATCACGAATCGTTTACTAATATTTTCTAGCATTCTCTCTATGCCTGGTATGGCTTCTTCTGGCGCTGCTCCTTGAACGATCCATAGTACTGGTAACTGGTGTAATGGCGCGTTTTCTGAATCAAGTCCGATTTGGAATAATTCTGTCCAACGGTCAATAAACGTTTTAAGCAGTCCACTAATATCCCACCAATAAATCGGTGTACCAATAACTACGTAGTTCGCCTTCGCCAATCTATCCATGACGGCATCAAAATCATCATTAGCTTTGACTTGACCTAATTGAGCAATATGAAAATCTACAAGATCGATCCTCTCATAATCTATTCCTTCTAGAACTTTCGCTCCCCACTTACTAGTCATACCTTCTTTGTTTGGACTTGCATTTATAAATATAGTTGTCATTGTGTTCCCTCCCCACTTTATTTTACAACATGATTGCTAAATTTTGACTTTAAACTTTCTTAACTATGAAAACCTTTCAATTGATGATATACTTATAAATGGAATTTCGTTATCAACGTGTTCGTTGCCTTTCAGCAAGTATTTAAAGAAAGGAGAATGGCTATGACATTCTATAACAAAGATATACAATATCGAGTAACCTTGGATACAGATTTGAATCTCTTTGTCGTTTTTGACAAAGAAAATAGCAATCATGTAGCAACAGGTGTTACGATCGAACAAGCAGTGCAAGAATTAAAAAAATCTGCATAAGGAGTGGAAACCCTCATATGGACGATTCTCGTTCTTCTCTTTAAACGCATCTACTGGATGATAACAGTAGGTGCGTTTTGTGTTTTCAATAACTTCTTCTCTTCTGACAACCCTCCATCTAATTGACGATTGTATTCGACTAACTCAATCAACTAAATATTGTTTAAAAAAAGGAAGAATCCTACTATAACAGAAAAAGTAAAAAATCCATTAAAACCTAAAAAGCCATTACCAAATATTTGGTAGTGGCTTTTCGGGTTCTGTAAGGGTGGTACAGAACATCAATAGTCGGTGGGTTAGGACGTATGTTATCACATCTTTGGAGAAGGTTGTATTGGTATTATTCGAGTGACTTATTAGATGCGATAACAAGGATAGTATACAGTAGGGAAAAAATTTATTTTTTCTTTTTTTTATTAGTTTTGTTTCTTATTTTCTAAAAAATAAAAATAAATATTTGATGAATCAAGCATTCTCCGGATAAAACTGGCTTTCGAATACATATTAGGTTATCGTTTGTAATTTTATTTCACAGTTGTTATGATTGCTATGTAAAATAAAAAAGTTTAGGATACATCGATTTTTTGGGGAAATTCTTTTTTGGGGTATCCTAAACCTTTTCTATTATTTTCTCATATTTTCCATTATTGGTCTAGACATATACTAATGAACTTCCTATCTATATGATGGATGAATCCTTTTTCATTTATCATGAGATAACTTTGCTCCAAACTTACTTATGATAGATGGATGGTATTTTTTGTTCACGTTCTAACAAACTTGACACATTTATGAATTCTTAATCTATCTATCCTATAATTATAAAAAAAGGAGGTGCTGCGTATGAAAGCTATTCATATTTCTTTGCTTTTTTTCGCTAGTGCATTAATTTTATTTGCTATTCATCTTTGCTCCCAGCCTTATATCAATAACAACGGAATATTAGTAGAACCAGCATTCTTTTGCTTACCGCTCGGTCTTTTATCCCTTTTTGCCTCCGCTGGATTCGGATTTGTTGCCTTTTTTAAACGATCGAAACAACAAATCTGACTATAAAATTTACGTAAAAGAGACCGTAAAAAAAAACATATCACCTTTCCTTATTCCGAATAAATATTTTCCA
Organism: Enterococcus sp. HMSC076E04; assembly: GCF_001814285.1. Classification (NCBI taxonomy): domain Bacteria; kingdom Bacillati; phylum Bacillota; class Bacilli; order Lactobacillales; family Enterococcaceae; genus Enterococcus; species Enterococcus sp. HMSC076E04. The sequence goes on from NZ_KV815610.1 coordinate 14,410, forward strand.
TAAACAATCTTTTGACAATAGGCTGGACGTCTCTTTCGCGAGAACTGATACACGGTACCTACAAGCTCTTCAGTCACCAGTCCCACTATTCATCAAACCTGAGAAGCTGCTTAGTTCCTTCTGACTCGGAACTAAGCAGTTTCTTCACATCCTCTTTTACATCATGAGCGTTTATTCCTTGAAAAATGCTACTAATTTTTGGTATGTTTCTTGCGCTTGTTTATTACTAAAATCAAACTGATATTCATGGTTCAAGACAACATTTTTCTTCGTATAGTCTACTTTTGTGACTTTCACTCCTACTTTTTCAAATGCAGAAGCTGTTTGTTCCATTTGTTTCGTAAACGTATTTGTGTTCCCATCCGTCAAGAATGTTTTTTGCGTCCAACGGTCTGCATGTCTTGCTAAAGCTAAATGTTTGACGTCTTCTAAACGTTCAAAGTTCTTACTATCAAAATAAGCCCATCCACATTTTGCATAAAGAAAGCTAGAAATCTTATCACTTACTTGGGTAAATGCAGAAGGGTCTAGTAGTCCAGACAAAGAAACAAATTTTGTGATCTGCTTGTTCTCCAAAGTTGGATCAAGTTGATCGGCTTTTTTGATTTCTTCGTTTTGAAGTGCTAACAAATACTCTCCGCTAATTTGTGCGCCTGCTGAATCGCCACCAATCGAAATATTCGACCAATCCGCTTGCTCTTTTATCTCTTTTTTGGCTGCTTGAATGGCTTCGTTCAATTGGATAACTGGTGTAGGATGCTTTGCTTCAGGTGATCGTTCATAATCGATATTTACGACGATCTGCTGCGTGTCTGAACATAGGTATTCCAAATAATCACGACAATCGTTTTTATCCCCTCCTACATATGCGCCTCCATGCATCCAGAAAAGGATGGGCAACTTTTTCTTCTCCGTTTTCGGTGTGTAGATATTCATATGATTGTTTTTGTACTTTGAAGGATAAGTTATTTCTTTATTTCTATCGATTTGTTTGATTTTTTGCTGGAAATCGTCTGGTCTGGCATATACTTGTTCTTTTTCACTTGTGTCAAATTGTTTTCTAACAAGCAAACTAATCGGCTTTGGTGTGATTTGATTAATCAAAAATACAGTGACTAAAATAACTACGATGATAACTGGCACTGCAATCACTATTCGCTTGAACCATTTCATTCATTTACCCTCTCTTTCTTCGCCAAATCCATGTGATAATCGTGCTAGCAGATAAAAATCCACCTGAATAAATGAGAAGCGAATGTTTCTTTTCCCCAGTTTTCGGCAACATTCCTTTTTTTGTATCTGTCTTTTTTTGTACTTTCACTGTCATCTGAATCGGTAGCGTATCATCACTTGATTGATCATCTCGAGGTTCATCCTTTCCCTTATTGTCTGCATTCTCTGCCGGATCTTGTTTTTTTGGTGGAACTACTGGGATTTTTTTGTAATGGTAAATAATAGTTGGTGTCGTCTCGTTAAAAACCCCTTCAGTCGGTCCTTCAACATTTGCTAATTCGTATCCTTCGAATGTCTTTTGCTCTGTCACATAATTCTCTCCATAAGCTCCGTAAAGCCGGATTTCGTCCTGGTCTTTGAGTAGACTTTTATTGTTTTCATCCACATATTTCACGTTTATCTGATCATGGAACACTACTTTCAAAAAGTCCGTTACATGTTTCGTGTAGGCAGCATGGTCAACTTCCTGTGCCTTTCCATGCCCTGCTCCTTCTACCAATAAAAGGTCTTTATATCCTCCTGCTAACTCATATAGTTTTTGCGCGTTAGACACAGGTACTACATCATCTGCCGTTCCATGGATGATCAATTTAGGCAATGAACCAGACATTCCAATCGTAGGTAGAGCGGCTGTCGGATCCAAATGCATCTCCTGATCAAAATAATATTGTTTCAAAAGCCCCATAAACAAATCTTCATGCTCTTGATCCCCAATGATGTCTAACTGATTTTTTATGGCAGGCGGTAATGCAGGGACTACTGTCTGGCTATACGTAAAACGTAGTTGTTCATCGATTGATGCAAATCCGCAATTTTCAATAATTCCTTTGACATTGACTGGGATATCTTTTGCTAATACAGACATCATCGTAGCTGCTCCCATGGAACCACCATACAGCAGGATCTTTTGAGATGGACGTTCTCGAACTTCTTGATTGATCCAGTAAAGGACATCATCTGATTCATATTGTCCATAGGTTACATAATCGCCTCCACTGTTACCAGTTGCTCTGGAATCAACAAATAATAAATTATACCCTGCCTTATAAAAATCATTGTATTCTTCTGTAACGATCCCATTATTCCAATTCCCTCTAAATCCGCCATGGATCATGACTGTTTTATCTGAACCCTGGTCGACATAGTAAGCATACACATCCATCATTTTGCCGTCTTGTTTGTTTAGTACAGTTTGATGAAGTTGTTTTGTGTTTGTATAGAAGCCTGTGTTTTCTGTAGGCGTCGTACCATCATCTGTACCTCCAAGCATTGACATCAACACACTATTTTTAGAAAAAGCGATATCATACAATAGATAAGTAGCAATCAGATGTTTGATAATCTCTTTGTCTACACCATAATCCTTACCAAAAAGCTCACTTAATACTAAACCTATTAGTCGTGCGTTAATTTCATCTACTGGTCCATTAAGTATATCTGTCATCTGTTTACCGAAGTAATTAAGATATTTCTTACCATTGAAGTTTTCGCCTTTACCGATATCATCATTTTCTGTCCCATTCTCTTTGTCACTTACTTTAGCAGAAGAGGATTTGTCGTTTGGCGTTTTTGTAGCTGTTGCTTCATCTGTTTGTTGGTTATCTGTGGTAGCGGTCGTTTCTTGATCTGTGCTAGTAACAGATGTCTCAGCCGTTGTTTCAGTACTTGTTTCTGTTTGTGAAGTACTCGATTTCGTTTCGTTTCTAGCATCAGTTGTTTCCGTGGTTTCGACCTCCCTAGATCCCGATTCGGAAAAGATACTCTCTCCATATACTGACCATTGCGGGACATTTGTACTTACAGCAAATAAGACGACCAACGCTCCCTTTAACACTTGTTTTGTTCTCAATCGATTCACTCCTTTTTATGATTCTAGGAGAATTATATGTAAACGCAAACATTTTTTATACAAAAAACAAACGGTTTATCCCATAAAAATAGAACAGGATTATTTTCTCAATTTACGTAACAAAGCAGAATGGATACTGGTTTATCCATTCTGCTTTTCTTTAAACAATGAAACAGCTTATTGCTCCAAAAATGTCAGAAATCGTTTATCCCAAATCTTTTCGTAAAAAGCGATTGTTTCCTTTGCTTTCATAAAAGGATGATCATAAGTCGTCGCTGCTCCTCTGCACATCATAAGCTGGTATCCTAATCCATGAGCAAACTTCACAGTCGTATCTATACAATACTCTGTTTGCGCCCCACATAATTCGATCGAATGACAGTCCAATTCAGTTAATAACATACTCAAATTAGTCTTATAAAATGAATTCGCATGGGTTTTTCTCACAAAATAACTGTGTTCAGGAATAGATAATTCCGACAATAGCTCCCATGGTTTTGTTTTTGGTACTAATTGATCATCTTCGTGTTGAACGAAAATAACTGGCTTTCCAATCGTTTCGTATGCTTTGATTCCTTTATTCACTAATGCTGTCACTGTTTTTAATCCGTGTATCGTCGAAGAATCAAAACATACCCCTTTTTGCAAATCGATCACTACGAATGCGTCGGCTGTGTTTGACATACGTATGCCTTCTTTCTTGATTTAATAGTATTTCTTATCTAGTTAGTTCCTTTATACGTGACAACAATTTCTTATTTTACACCTATAAATGGCACTTTTCGACTATTTCTTCATGTTATTATTTCATAAATATTTAGCTATTGGAGGAATGTATCATGATTAAATTATATATAGGTTCTAGTTGCTCGTCTTCTAGACGCGCAAAACGTTGGCTTATCACACATGATATACCGTTTATCGAACAGAACTTAATTCGTCAACCACTAACCAAAAATGAATTTATCCACTTACTAAAATTGACAAACAATGGCGTGACCGAAATGCTCTCTACTCATTCTATTAGTTATAAAAATCTTGTTCACAGAATAGATGAGCTCAGTTTAAGTGAACTATATATTGAGATTCGTACGTCCACTTCTTTATTGAAAAAACCGATTATCTACGACCAACCTGCAAAACTTTTGACTGGATTTAGCGAAGATAAAATCAGGATGTTCCTTCCTAAAACTAAAAGAAAACAAGAGCTCAACGAACTCTTGCTTTCTGGTCATCTTGTTGATTTTAAAGAAAATAATCTTTGCGTTCCTGTTATTTCCTGTTTCTCAAATATGTTAGTAAACAAAAATAAACCTGGCAAAGCTACAACTTCGCCAGGCAATACAGCACTCTCGAATGAAATATTCACTCAAAAATCTATCGTTTTATTCAATTTTAAATCTGTTGCTTTTATTCTTTATTTCACTCGATGGAAGAGAGAACGAAAATAGCTTGCTCCTACAAATCAAAATGAGTAACACAACCATCCATGTAATTAGCTTGTTTATGGTTCTACTACCAGTTTCTGGTAAATCGCTTTTTCTCTTATCTGTTTCTTTCGCTTTTTCTTGATGATCAATTCCACGAGAAACAAAATCAGACTGTTTTAGCACACTTTTTAGGTTGCTCCCTGCATTTCTCTTTTGTTCCTTAGTTGGTATGATAGGTACCAAATCAAGTTCATTATTTACTTTTCCTGTGCTGCTTTCGCTACTTGTGTTTCCTGTGCTACTTTCACTACTCGTACTATCCGTACTGCTTTCACTGCTCGTACTCTCTGTACTGCTTTCACTGCTCGTACTCTCCGTATTGCTTTCACTGCTCGTACTCTCTGTACTGCTTTC
>NZ_KV815610.1:19435-32718 GCF_001814285.1 Enterococcus sp. HMSC076E04
TTTCACTGCTCGTACTCTCTGTACTGCTTTCACTACTCGTACTATCCGTACTGCTCGACGGTCCAACAACTGTCCAACTACTTGGTTTCAAATTCTCCGTAATCGTCATCTGTCCATCATAAAAAACAATCAAATCAACTTTATCCTTACTCTTGATCTCATCAATCGATAGTTCTGCAGAAATCATTATTGTATACTCAATACCAGCGGTCCATTGTACGTCCTTTAAATAAACTTCCCCAATAACCTTTTCTGAACTTCCATTACCATCCCAACCATATGTTAGAACAGCATGTATATCACTAACATTCACGCTTTTATTTGTTTTGATCAGAATAGTAATGACTTGTTGTGTCACGTCATAAACGATCCGATCAGTTTTCACAGTAAATGAAAGATTTTCATTTGTCCGTTCATTTGCAGAAGTACTGATTCCAATCATTGCTGCAATTATACTTAGCCCAAGAATAACAAATAATACGGTCGCTGTTTTCTTCATTTCAATCACTCTCCATATAATTACCTTCTATTTGATAAAGGAATTATATAAAATGAAAATGATGAGAACACGACAGTCAGTTGTGAAAATCTAACAAAAGATGTCGTGTATTCGTTTGAATCTGTTTACTTTTTCGTTTAATCAATGAAAGACTTAAAAAAGCAAGACCGATATCAGCCTTGCTTTCTTCATCTTTTATTGATAAACAGCAGTGTATTTCTTCATCCGCTTTGTTTTATATGCATAGAGTAACAAACCAACAATCAAGACTAACAAGAATAATGTAGTCGATATAGACGCTTCAGCCCTAAAGTTTCCCCAGTAATTATTGTGTTTTGCGATTGAACCAGAGTGGAGAAAAAACCTTGTTCTTGCGTTCCGCTGACTGGTATACCCAAAATAGCTCCTTGAGTCCAATTCCAAGTAATGTGAGCACCGATGGCCGTAAATAAACTTTCTGTACTGTAGATAAGTGCACTGAAAAAGCAACCTGCTAAAAAGATATTGAAAACTGCCAGAAATGTCATGTTAGGATTCAATCCGTGTAAAAGAGCAAATAATGCAGCAGATCCAATCATTGCTATTAATGGACCAAATCTAAGCAGCTGGTGCTGAAAAAAGCCACGGAATAAAAGCTCTTCGGATACCCCACTGCAATAAATAAAATAAAACTCGTGATCAGCGGCACAATATTTGCGTTTCCTGAATCTAACCGATACGCCCCTATCAAATATAATGGACTAGTAATAAGCAGAAACACTCCAATTCCACCAACGAGACCTCCCGCTAAATATCCCCAGTCTTTTCCTCGTCCACAAATACCATAATCTTCCACTTTTTTCCCTTCTACCTTACTAGCAAGAAATAAAGCTAGTAAAAAAACAACTAAATGTCCAACCGTACCAGCAATTGCTCCAATCCATTCACTGTCTCCAAGAAACATATCCGCAAGTGCATTATTGACAAGAATTCCTAAAACAAAACCAACTAAGACTATTAAAACAGATCCAATCAATCGAATAATCCTGATCATCTTTCATCCCTCCTTTATATTAAGTGTAATAACCCTTTTCTTTCTTGTCTCGTGAAAAATATCTAAATGTTCTCCATCATAGAGAGAAAAGATTTTTACGAACTAAGAATGTCTACAGCAACCTTACGAAAATGAAAGACTGTCTGCCTGGTTCTTCTGTTAGACTGTCTTTAATAAGGAAAGGATGGGAAATTTTTTGAAAAAACAACTACTGATTATGTGCCTTTCAGGATTTGCTATTTTACTATTCTCAGGTTGTAGCAAGTCCAATGAAACAATTGCAACGTTTAAAGGTGGAACACTTACAGTTCAGGATTTTTATGATAACCCAAAAGTTAAATCAAACAATCAAACACTATTAAGAAAAATGATCGTCTTCAAAGCGTTTGATGATGTATACGGAAAAGAGATTTCTTCAAAGGAAGTAACAAAAGAATATAATGAACAAATCAAAAAACTTGGTCCAAACTACAAGGAACAATTAAAAGCAGTTGGCCAAACGGAAGAGACATATAAGAAACTTTTGAAACAGATGCTGGCTTTCCAGGACGGTTTGAAAGCCAATGTAAAATTAACAGATAAAGATCTAGACACTGCTTGGAAAGAATTCCATCCAGAAGTTAGTACACAGATCATCCCATTTTCGACTAAAGAAGAAGCAGATAATGCAAAAAAAGAAGTAAATGAAGGGGAAAATTTCTCCAAGCTTGTTCAAGCTTATGGAAAAAATAAAACACTAAAGGAAACTGATGGAAAAATGAATTTTGATTCAACCAATCCAGGGATTCCTACTGAAGTAAAAAAAGCAGCATTTCAATTAAACAACGGGGAAGTTTCTGATATCATTCCTGTAACAGATCCAACGACTTATCAGCAAAGCTATTATCTAGTAAAAATGGTAAAAAAACAGGATAAAGGTGCCAATAAAGATAAATACAAATCAGAGCTAGAAAAAATCGCCACGGAAACAAAAACCCTTGATACGGAATTCATGGATAAAACAATCCATAAAGTGATGAAAAAAGACAATGTAACTATTAAAGATCCTTATGTAAAAAATATATTCAAATAAACAAGTTTGACCCGATTGGGGATGTGGCAAGCAAGTTTCGGAAATTACTTCTTATTTCTTAAAGATGAACACTTCTGCCACGACCTCATGCGGGTTATTTTTTTCCATACCAAAACAAGTTCCATACCAAAACAAGTAACTGAATTTATCACAATCATATCAATATAAAATAAAAAAGAAGTTTTTTTATTTATGAACATGCTATATAAAAAAACCTAAGTCAACTTGACGACCTAGGTTCAAAAATGGATATAAAGATGAATAATTACATAAAATGAATATATTATGTTTATAAATCACTAGGATTGATTTCATCCGTTTCTACGATTGGAACGGATGATTTTTTTAACACTTCAAATCGTTTAACGTCATTTACCCCATACACTTGATACTCGATTCCAGATTTATTTAGTTTATTGATTGTTTCTTCTGTAGCAGCATCATTAGATACTGAGAGCAACGCTTTTTTATAACTTTTTACTTGTTCAATCTCATCTTCAAGTTTATTTTTTTGGTCATATAACCAAGATACTGTGCAGTCAGGATGATTCTTTACGACTTCGTCTCGGATCTTTTTATCCGTCAGTACAAAAAATGAACGTTCATACACACTATTTTGTTTTAGCGTGTTTACGATGTCATTAACAAAATGTTCATCCTGCCAGTTTCCTTTTGAACCATTCACGTTGACAATCAAGTTATTTTTTTTGATTTCCTTTACGGCTTCTTCAAAAGTAGGTATCTTAACTTTTTTATTTACGTATTCTGGATAGTTTTTCGTATCTAAATTAAACTTCTTTAGTTGTTTGATCGTGTATGTCTCTGGTTTCCCCGTTCCATCTGTTGTTCGATCCAATGTGTCATCATGCATCAAAAAATTCACGCCGTCTCTACTTGTCCGAACATCAATCTCGACTGCTTGGTAGCCTAATATTTTTGCTTGATGGATACTCTCCACCGTATTCTCAGGCGCAATAATGTGTGCGCCACGATGAGCCACTAAGTAAGTACCTTCATGTTCCAACCAATTATTTGCTAATGAAACACATCCTGTTAATAAAACAGTGAATAGCATTACTATTCCAATCTTTTTTTCACTTGCCAAATCACCTCAAAAACAAGTATAGCAAACTTAAACCTGTTTAAAAAGTTATTTTAAAACGAGCTAAAAATATCCCTTATGGACTTTTTCTTCTTGTTCTGTTATACTAAAGAAACACGAAAGATATTTTTATGCGACACTTTTCATTTGTTTTTATGAAATTTATTCAAAACTGGCGTAACTTCAGAGTTACAAGGATGTATTAGAGGTTAGGGAATACATCGTTTAAATGAGAAATAAGTAATAGTTAGTAATAGTCACCGAAACTTTAAATTAATGAATATTGAATCGTCAGATAGCCTTCTCGAGTTTTCGAGAAGGCTATCGTTTATTTTATGGATAAATTGATTTCAGAAGTAATCAGCGACCTTTTTTAGTTCACCAATCGTTTCTGCTTGGAAAGTTTGCACCCAATCTTCTTGGAAGCCCCTCACTGCTTTATCAATCGAGGTCATCTCTAACACTTGATCTAGTAGCTCTTTACCTAACGTTATCGCATGAGCTCCAGATCGAATGGCTGTAGTGACTTGTTCACAATTTTTGAAACTAGCTGCTAATATTTTTGTTGGACTTTGCGTATGTTCGATCTCAGTCCGCAACGAATCAATCACTTTCATAGCATCAATGCCTTGATTTTGCATTCTGTTATAATAAGGTGCAATATAATCTACCCCATTATTAATAGCTAAATACCCTTGTAATTCCGTGTAAATAGCTGTACCGGTAATCAAATAATCTTCTTTTTTCAACTTTTTGATCGCTTGAAGGCCTGCTTGATTCACCGGCACCTTGATAAACGTATCTTTTCCTAGTTCTTCTATGATAACTTGAGCATCCTCTATCATTTCTTCTTCCGTTCTTCCTATTGTCTGAATATGGATGGGAATCTGTCCGATCATTTTTTTGATTTCTTTCATATGCGAGAAGAAGTTTGACGCTCCTTCTTTTTTCAGAATAGTAGGATTTGTTGTTACGCCTGTTAGATTCAAAAACTGTTGGCAAGAATAAATACTTTGTGTATTTGCTGTATCAAGCATGATTTCCATATGGCTTTCCCCCATTCTGATCCTCTTGATCGATTCTAATGATTGTCCCCTTTCTTAAATGCGGCATTTCTTTATCTTCTACATACATTGTCCCTGGAAGTTCCGGCTCATGAGATCCATCAAATTTTATCGTGATATGTCCTAATTCATTCAAATTAGTTTGGACAACATCTCCTACTGCTGTGATTACATACATTTGTTTATCAAAGCAGAGCTTCATATCACAAGTTATTTCTTTTATTACCTGATTCAATTCAATCTTATAACAATAATCTGTTAATGTTTCCGGTGCTTCATCTCCAAATAAAATCATTATTTTTTCTTTCCTGAATACTTCTGCTTCTATACCAACATCTGTTACAACCGTTTCAAAGATCGTCATCTCTGTTCCTCCTAAACTCAGCTATATAATCCAAAACTTGCTACCCAAGCAATGATAACTCGTGGGATGCCGTTAAGAAATCTTGAATAAAGAACTGATGGTACACCTACTTCTACTGTCTCAGCTTTTGCTTCTTCCAAACCTAGACCGACTGGAATAAAATCACATGCATTTTGAGTATTGATAGCAAATAGTGCCGGTAATGCTAATTGGGGAGGAATATTCCCTTTCCCAATCTCTACACCGATCAATGTTCCGATCACTTGGCTAATAACTGCCCCTGGACCAAGCAAAGGAGATAAAAATGGCAGTGAACAAATAAAGCCAATGATTGTTAATCCAACTGCATTTCCTGCTAAAGGTGCCATAATGTTAGCAAATACATTACCTATTCCAGAACCTTGGATCACACCAATCAAAAGGGAAACAAAAGCCATAAAAAGGATCACTGTCCGGATCATCGTATCTACTGCTTCTCTTGCTGATTGATTGAATGTAGCAACTACTTTTCCCGCGCCCATTCCAATCTTTGCAACCCAGTTTTGCTGCTCTGCTTTTTGCTCGGTTATCTTTTTAGAAGTATCATATTTGTACTTTTTATCTGGAGATGCAGTATTTACTGTTTCTTTGTTATCATCAGTTTCCATTAGCGGCTGTATTTGTTCTAACCCTACTGCTGAAACATAAATATCTTCAGTGATATATTGTGCTAATGGGCCACTTTTTCCTGTGGGAACGATATTGATGGTTGGTATCCCTTTTTTAGGATAAATTCCACATCTAAGAGTCCCTCCACAGTCAACGATTGCAAGCGCGATTTCACTATCAGGTATTGATGTTTTGAATCCATTGATAAACTCCATACCTGTCAGTTCTTCTATCTTATCTACGATCATTGGCCTCTCACCTCCACCTGTAACATAGATGAACTTGTGTTTATCTTTTGTCGGCCTAATAATCAAAGGACCTCCATACCCGCCGTTTCCTTTTACGATCTTGATATCGCTATACATTAAAAACTCTCCTTTCTCTAATCAACTGAAAGCTCTACTTTTTTGCTAAGAACGATTCCTTGCTGTCTGCATACAAATCCAGTAGTAAAATCAGTTATCCAACCACCAATAAAGTTCATCAGCAGTCCCACAAACAAGTATCGGATAGCCAGCTCCATCGAATTTAGCCCTAAGGTCTCGATCCCTTGAGCAATCCCCATCCATACAAACAATTCTCCAGGATTAATATGTGGGAATACACCATTGCTCGTATGACAAAATTGAGCTTGAGCAGCATAATAGCTTGGTTTGTAGTATTCTGGAAGGAAACGAGCCATTGTAAATGACATAGGATTTCCCAACATAAAAGCAGATAAGAACGGTAAAACAAGGTAACGAGTAAACGGATTTTTCGCTGATAACTTGGCTACTTTCGTTACTCGGTCTTCACCTAAAAAAGCAATCATCGTATTCATTGCGACCATCAGCATCAAGACAACTGGTACGATTCCTGTCATCCAGCTTATGAATGTTTCTGCACCTGTTTGGAACAGCCTCATAAATCCCTCAGCAAATTTTGTTATGATATCCATCGTTTGTCACTCCTTTTTTCTTTGATCGTACTTTTCCATATCCGAAAATTATTGAGCATAGCAATAAAAGGCAATGAAGATTGTTCACTTTTTTCGTTTCCTGCCTCTATTCGTAAGTATACTTCTCTGGCATTTTCTAAAGCTGCTTGTGTCAAACGATCTTCCGCTCGAACTGAGGGATGGTAACGATCGATGTAATGGATATCTTCACCCACATAGAGAGGTAATGAATGAAATTTAGCCAAAGATGTAACCCCTTGCATTTTCCTGACTTCTAAAACTTGATCATGATCGTCTATAGCTAGCATAACAATCGTGCCTGAACGGATTTTCCCAGGTCGTTTACCAATCGCTACTTTTCCTTTTCTTCGCAGTTCGCTATATGTTTGATTGAAATGCTTTAGCTGCTTCCAACCGATAACTGCTTGCAGCATATAAGCTGAAGCTGCGAAAACTATGAATAGATACATATCATTCATGAAGTCTCTCTCCTTTACTTTTGATTAGTTTTAAAAATGATTCTTTTGTCGGTGCTAATTCAATAAACTCATCTATTCCCATTTTTATGAGTTCAAATAGGATATCGTATAGCTCAAATAATTCATTTTCAACTTCAGCCGTCATTTCTTCAGGTATGGCAAATAAAAAAATAACTCCATTTCCTCCTGTTTCTGCTAAACCTTGATCAGTTATTAGCCCCACTGATAAAACAATGTGTCGGGATAGCTGGTTGGTTGTGTGAGGAAAAGCAAATTCTTTGTTAACAAATGTGCTTTGCTGAGATTCTCTTTTCAAGATCCTTTTTTCAAATTCTTGATCCACATAATAGCCTCTGATCAAAGGAGCGACTAATTTGTTTAAATATTCTTGATACGTCTTTTTTTCTTTCCATATTTGATAGAAAAAAACAGTAGAATGAAACCCGACTAACCGCTTTTTTTTGCTTTTTGCCATTGTGCCCTTAACCAAGAGTCATCGAAAAGATTAGTCAAATGGATCACCGGTGTCTCTTCATTTACATTTTTTAACGGAATCGTTGTAAAAACAGCAAAATATTTGTTTAGATCTACTTTTTCATATTGTTCTTCTGAAATATGTGTTATTTGTATATCCGTCCCCAATATCCTTTTGATTTGTCTTTGGATCATTAATGCTGTTCCTTTTCCTGTCGTATGAACAATGGCTACTTTTTTAGAGGAAAAATGCTCTTTTTGATATCGAAATGCTAACTCCAAATACAACGTTAGGTAGCTGATCTCTACTTTAGAGATCTTATGTTGCAAGATAGCTTCTAATGCTTGTATGCATTCGCTAGTGATTTGGTAAGAAAAAGGATACTTTTTTTCTATCTCACCATAAAATAAATCAGTCAATCGATAACGAAAAATTACCCGATTTATCAATAAAGAGAGGTGCTGTTTCATCTCTTGATATAAGAAGGACTCATCCAGATCAATGAGATCTAATCGTCGAATACGCGTTATCATGGGGTCGAAATATAAGCGCAAATCAGAGTTAGCTTTCCTTATCATCGTTATACTTGTGTTGATGATGTTCAAAGGAAAACTGATAAAATCTTTTTCATATTGGCTCAAAGTTAGTTCATAGATTTCTTCCAACCGAGTGATCAGTTCATTGAATTCTTGGATATATTCAAAACACCCACTGTAACGATTGATGGGCTTCTTCAACAGATAGTTACTAGAGATTCTATTCAAAGAAATACCGATAACTTTCGTCAAAAGAGTGATTTCTTGTTTACTAGCATTCGTCTTCTTCTGAAAATGTTTGATTGCTTGTTTTTCTTCTAGAAACTGTTCTGTTTTCGTCTCTGAAAAGTAGGGAGAAACAAAATAAAACAAAAGTAGTCGTAATTCTAGCTCATCTCCTATTATTCTTAGTCCTTTATTTGGTGTGCCTGTAATCTTTACATCAAAATCATTTATCATCTCTTTTAATGTCTTTAGATCCTTGACCACTGTTCCTCTGCTGACACCGACTTCTTCAGATAAATCATCCATACGTAAGAAATCCTCTGTTTCGATCAGCCTATTTAGTAAATAAGCGATTCTTTTGGATGCCGAATTGAAATCACTGGCTGTTTTCAATTTTCCTTGCATGATCTCATCAAAAAAATCAAAATCATAAATTTCAAGTTCAAAATGTTTGTTTTTTTGGATGATTTTTGCAATACCGGCAATTTCTTCATTCAATTCCCCAATATCTTTTTTTATGGTTTGATTACTGGTTTTGATTTCTTTTTGCACTTCCTGGATTGAAACTTTCTTGTGAGCGACTAGTAATTTCAATAATTGGTACCATCTGTTTACTAGCGTCACGTGCGTCCCCCCTATCCTTTATCCTCTTGTTTTACCTCCTGAAATATTAGTCGTGACTCCAGTGATATAACTTGATCTTTCTGAAAGATAATAGCAGACTAGATCCGCCACTTCTTGCAGCTTACCACTCCTTCCTAGAGGGATCGTACTTGTTCGACTGTAACCGTTTCTCAGCTGTTCGACGCTTATACCTCTCGTATAAGAAAGAGCTTCTTCATATTCTTGTGTTCTCAAACCGGTTTCTTCCAGTATCCCTGGTGCAACACCTACCACACGAACATTCCTCTTTCCTAACTCTTTTGCCCAAGAACGAGTAAAACTGTTCATCGCTGCTTTTGTAGCAGCATAACAGCTCTGTCCTTCTGATCCTTCCAATCCTGATTCAGAAGAAAGATTCACGATCACTCCTGACTCCTTTTGCACCAAGATTCTTCCCACTGCTTGACTCATCAAATATACACTTTTTTGATTGACAGCGATCATCTTATCAAAAACTTGTTCTGATAATTCATACTTACTTTTTGGATGATTTCTATCTATTAAAAGAGAAGGTATATTTATTCCTGCATTATTGACTAGACCATCGATCGTCTTGAAGTGTTTCATTACTTTATATACCCCTTCTTCTATGTCCGTTTTAGAAGACACATCGACTTTTAAAGATAGTAGGTTTTCATGCTGTATACGGCATTCAGTTACATCAAAATTCGCTACTTGTGCATTCTGTTTCAACAAATTTTCGACAATACTTCTTCCAATTCCTGAGGAACCTCCAGTTACAATTACTACTTTTCCTGCAATATCCAACCAATCCGACATATGTGATCCTCTCCTTCTTTTTTCTTACAAATCCAGTATAAAAGCTCACTAGAAAAAATTAAGACATGAAATTTACAGCTTCAGCTAAAAAATGTGTACTAATGGAAGAGCAAAAAATTTTCCTCTTTTTGCATCATTTGCTAAAATCCCTGAGCGTTATATAAGCAATGTTTTTCTTTTTGATATATAATTGTTTTATCATTTAAGAAAGGAGAATTCTAATGAAAACTTTAGATGCTATTGCATTAACTTTATTGATTGTGGGAGGGCTGAACTGGTTGTTGGTAGGCTTGTTCGAATTTGATTTAGTAGCTATGATTGCTGGTGGTTCAACAACTATTTTTGCGAAGATCATTTATATCATCGTAGGTATTTGTGCGATTTACTGCTTGAAATTTTTCCCTATGATTACTAGAAAAGTTGATGAAAGATATTAGAAAGCTATAATTATTAAAAAAGCAATTATCTTCATGAACCTTCCCATTAGTGGGAAGGTTTTTTTATTTGAAGTCATCTGATTCCACATGGAAAGTGGTATACTGAATCAAGATAATCTATTTTAGGAGGTACCATCATGAATAAAGGGATTTACGTAGGATTGTTGGGGGTTGTACTACTTTTTTCAGCCTGTGGAAATGCTACAAAGAATTCTATCAATGAATCTTCACTAACCAATTCAACACCTAAAGTCGGTTCAACTAAAAGTACTTCTACTGCTTCCATTACTAATACTTCTACTAATAATGTAGATTCTCAATATAGCCAATCAAGCATTCAGTCGTCTACCATTTCTTCAACATCTGAAATGCAAGAAAGAACTGAACCTTCTCTTCCATTGGAAAACTCTGATGAAGCACTTCTATTTCTTATTGCCCATCGTTCCGAATTACAAAGTGAAGATATCGTTACTAGCTTTTATCAAAAAATCGATCAAGATTATTTGTTCACGACTTCTAGCAAGCAGACTCGTGCCCAAGGAGGATCAGGAAGTGTCGGTTTCTATCGAGTTTCCCCCGATGGAGTGATCTTGATTACTGATGCGTACGGCACACCGTTTTGATGATATAGAAAATTTCACATTTCTGTCTGTTCATTGTGTGTTTTAACGCTATTTTATTTTGAAAAACGCGAACGAGTATCTCAATCGTTCGCGTTTTCTATTTCAAAATTCTCTGGTACGTCCCATTTATTCGCCACCATTTTTTTGTCAGATACAGTCATACGATATAAGTGACCATTTGCGTCAACTACATAGTTTGCTACAGCTACTTCTTCCATAAAAATATCTACTTCTACTTCTCTAACTTGATTGATACGAACGTCAAACCAATAATGGTTAGCGCTTACAATAGTTGGATCTTCTAACTTCAAATGATAGTATGCCCACTTCTCTACTTGCTC
The DNA here is from genome assembly GCF_001814285.1 of Enterococcus sp. HMSC076E04. Lineage (NCBI taxonomy): Bacteria > Bacillati > Bacillota > Bacilli > Lactobacillales > Enterococcaceae > Enterococcus > Enterococcus sp. HMSC076E04. The sequence continues at coordinate 30,714 of NZ_KV815610.1, forward strand.
TCTTGTTAAATTTGTGGTATCTACTTCGCTTTTTGTCAGTTGTGTAATAAAATTAGTCGCCGGATGGTTTTCTAAATCCAATTTTTCTACATTTGGGTAAAAGAATTTGCTTATTATAAAAAATGACACGATGATGATTCCTGCTATACAACATGTGTAATAGACGATTTTTCTTCTACGGGTTTTACGTATCGTTTTTATTTGGTAATTTCGCGCTTCTCGATCTCGCCATTTTCGTTGCTGCAAAGCTGTTTTTTCTTTTTCTAAAAGATAGCCGAGTTCACGTTTCTTTTGTGGATTGCTTGTCCTAGCGATTTCTAATTCTAAATGATAGATTCTGCTTTCTTCTCGCCAATAGGGATTTGTGGTTTTTGCCATATTTTCTCCTCTCTAAATTATTTTCTTACTATTATTCTAGCAAACCCTTTCTCAAATTAGAAAGATAACCTTTGTAATTCACTAGATGAAACATTCACAAAGACAACCGTTATACTTGAATTTTTTTCAAAATAGAGTTATTACATAAATAGGGATAAATAAAAAATACTCTATTGAAAGGATGATCAAAAATGGCAAATGTACCTAGCATTCGCGACATGTTCCCTGATTTCAATGATGTGTTTAGTCCAGCGTTCAATGATTTTTTAGGTGTTTCAAGTTATCCAAAAGTAGATTTAGTTGAAAACGAAAAAGAATACAAACTAACAGCTGATATGCCTGGCTGTGACAAAGAAGACACGACAGTTGAATATTCAGACAATACTTTGACGATCTCCGCCAACCACGAGTCCCATACGGAAGATAAAGAAAATGGCAACTATGTACGGAAAGAAAGACATTCGGTCTCTTACAAACGTTCATTCTATCTTCCTGATGTTGATGAAGAAAAAATCACCGGAACCTTTAAAAATGGTGTACTGAAATTAGCATTACCTAAAACGGCGCATCATCCAAAAGAAACGAAAAAAATTGAGTTAAACTAAGAACTTTCGCCTCTCAATAAATGAGAGGCGATATTTTTATTTTTGATAAGAACAAGTGATTTCTAATTGAAATTTATAGTTATTCAGAACTAATTCAATAATCCTAATTAAAATTTCAAACGATACAAAAAAATATTTTGTTTTGGCGATAAAGATGGTATGATCTCTCTTGGTAAAAAATATGGGAGTTGATCATTTGATTGTCTTAAGTAAACTTTTATTTTGGATACCATTCATCATAATGATCAGTATTTTCTTTTACTTATTCAAAAAACCGAACAAATACTTACTTTTATCTGCTTGTCCGATGATTTATTTTATCCATAAAATCAGAGGCTTTTATTATTATGACTCTGGTATTTCATTGTTTTACTACGAAATCGGTTTATTAGCTTCGGCCATCTTTTTCATTTGTGTGTTAGGATATTTCAGAAAAAAATAAGCTTCCAGTCAAAATTGGCTGGAAGTTTTTTATTTTGGCGTAGAACTTTTCATTTGATATTCATACAAGTTGATCCATTTTTCTATTATTAAGTACATACCATTGTTACTCTTTGAATGTGAGGGATAAAGAATAAAAGGAGCTGGTATTTTGTTAGCTATGAGTAAAGCTTTATTTTTACTTCCCTGCACATTCATGTTTATTGTTTTATGTTACTTCAAAAGGGGGGAAAATGGTGCTGGATCGATGTTTTGCTGTTTCTTCCCTTTTTTCCGCTTATTTATTTTCTGGAAGAAATTTAGGATGACATGGCATGTGATTCTGCTTTTCTTTTTAGTCATTCCTTGGGGCTTATGCTCTCACTTATGTTCTTTGCCATTGTGCTATTTTTTTGAATAAAAAATAATGTATAAACACGTTTGTCCCAACTAATTTATCTTGTAACTTGATTTTTTGCATTAAAACCAAATAAAAAGATAAAAAAGTGCGGTATTTCGCACATTTTTATTATAGATAAACGTTTAGACAAATTGGATTACTTTTAGGTTCGAGAGTGTAAAATATTTTGTGTAAATAGAAA
>NZ_KV815611.1:0-3858 GCF_001814285.1 Enterococcus sp. HMSC076E04
ACTCAGTTATCTTATCATGTCATTATCAACATGTCAATAACTTATTTTTTATTATTTTAAGTTATTGGTGTTCTTTTGAACAAATAATAATATATCAACATCACATACGAAAGTCAATAAGAAAATGCTTATTTATCAACATTTCCAGCTTATATGATCGTTAATTAGTTCTTCTCCTTTTTTTGTTCGTCTTTATAACCTTAAAAAACGAAAAATCCTTTTATTTTCAGTTTAACGTTCATGTTTTTGTCCTATTTATGAGAACCAAATCTCTCACCTTCTAAAATTTTCCTTAACAAAGTGCTGCTTTTATCTATTTCTGCTTTTTTTTGCTAGAATAATAGTAACAATATGACTCTGGAGGATTTATTTATGAAAATTTTGATTGCTGACGATGATAAAGAAATCGTTGAATTATTAAGTATCTATGTTCACAATGAAGGCTATGAAGCAGTAAAGGCATATGATGGGAAAGAAGCATTATCTAAAATCAGAACAATCCCTGATATTGAATTACTTATTTTAGATATCATGATGCCAGAGATGGACGGGATGCAAGTAGTGAAAGAGCTGCGAAAAGAATCTCAAATCCCAATCATTATGCTGACAGCAAAAACTACTGATATGGATAAGATCAAAGGACTGGTGGCTGGTGCAGATGATTATGTAACCAAACCGTTTAATCCATTAGAAGTAATGGCTAGAGTAAAGTCTTTATTACGGCGTACAAAAATGCAGATTGCCCCAGATCAGCCTGATGTATTAGAAGTAAATGCATTAATCATCAATAAAGACTCTCATGAAGTTAAAACAATCGATGGGAAAGAAATCCAGTTAACAGCTTTGGAATTCGGTATCCTCTACTTGCTTGCTAGTCATCCTAATCGAGTATTTAGCGCGGATGAAATTTTTGAGCGTGTTTGGAAACAAGAAAGTATTGTCTCTGCTAAAACTGTCATGGTTCATGTTAGCCATTTAAGAGATAAGATCGAAGAAGCAACTGGTGGTGAAAAAGTCATTCAAACCGTTTGGGGAGTGGGCTATAAAATTGACGCAAGATAGTAAACGAGCAACTGAAAAACGCCGTCGGATCAACTTGACTTCAAAAGAAATCAGCGAATTGTTAGCGGAAGGAATCATCACGATCATCCTTTTACTTCTATTAAATGTTTCTATTTTGGTTGTTATCAGTTCGGTAATCAATAGTTCACCTTCTTTGACAAATGCGATTTGGGATTCAAAGAATATTTTTGCGGAACGATTGAACACTGATTTATTTTGGAACGGTCGAAACTTTATTATTCCCTTTTTCTTTCTATTAGATATTGGTGTTTTGTATTGGCGTTTGATTCGAAGATATCGCCAAATGCAATTACGACATATCATCAGTGAACTTCATTACATCGCAAATGGAAATTATGATCATCGTATCCCTTTTGAACTTAGTGGTGACTTAAGCCGAGTTGTAACAAGTATCAATGGATTGGTAGATAGCACAGTAGCAGCGATTGAAGACGAACGTAAAATCGAGAAATCAAAAGATGAATTGATCACAAATGTTAGTCACGATATCCGTACCCCTCTTACTTCTATCATTGGATATCTAGGATTGATAGAAGATGGTCAGTATCACTCAGAAGAAGATCTTTTAAAGTATACACATACCGCTTATATTAAAGCAAAGCAGATGAAATCTTTAGTGGACGACTTATTTGAATACACTAAGGTACGCCAGCCTGCTGTCCCAGTAAATTTTTCTGCCTTTGATATGATCCAGTTGATCGAACAGTTAGCTGCTGATTTTGAGTTGGAAGCTTCTAAAAAAAATATCCAAATACTTGTGCAGTCAAAAGTAGATTCCCTTATCATGGATGGCGATACAGAAAAACTTGTACGTGTCTTCAATAATCTTTTGACGAATGCGTTGAAATATGGAAAAGGAGCTACGAAGATCGTGATTGAAGTAGAACGTGTCGGTTCAGAAGTTGTTGCAACGGTCAAAAATAATGGAGCAATGATCCCACAACAGGCAATCGATAATCTATTCGACCGTTTTTATCGTGTAGAAGAATCTCGGTCACAAGCAACTGGAGGAACTGGGCTTGGTTTAGCAATCGCTCAAAGTATTGTGGCTTTACATGGTGGCTACATTTATGCAAAATCAGATAAGCAATGGACTTCTTTCATCATGCACCTTCCAATCAAGAAAAATGAAAAATTACCTATTGATGCACAGGAAGTTATTGACGAAAGCTGAAATATTCGCTATTCTTATTACAATTATTAGAATAAATGAAAAACACAGAACCCAGTACACTTTATTCTTTTTCAGAGAGCTGATGGCAGGTGCAAATCAGCAAAGGATAATTTGGAAGTTCCAGTTCGTTTACGTGCCCTTTCGAAATAAGAAAGGTCGGTTCAACAGCCGTTATGTGTTCAACAAGTGCAGCTTATGCTGAACTTGGGTGGTACCGCGAATTTCAGACTGATTCGTCCCAAGAATAATGGGATGGATCAGTCTTTTTTTATTTTCAAAAAGGAGGAAAACATATGTTAGATGTAAAAATGATGCGACAAAATATCGAAGAAGTACAAGAAAAACTAATGACTCGGGGCGTTAAAAAAGAAACATTAGCTGAATTCATGGAACTAGATGAAAACCGCCGCAAATTACTAGTCAAAAGTGAAGAATTGAAAAAATATCGAAATGACGTTTCTGCTGAGATCGCTCAATTGAAGCGTGCAAAAGAAGATGCTTCTGCTAAAATCGCTGAAATGAAAGAAGTCGGCGGCAACATCAAGGCATTGGATACCGAAATTGCTGAAGTAGATGAAAAATTGAAACAAATTGCCACTACTTTGCCAAACCTTCCCCATGATTCTGTGCCAGTTGGATCAGATGAAGAGGACAATGTAGAAATCCGTCGTTGGAGCGAACCACGTACATTTGCTTTTGAGCCAAAACCACACTGGGAAATTGCAGAAAATCTTGATATTTTAGACTTTGAACGTGGCGCAAAAGTAGCCGGTAGCCGTTTTGTTTATTATAAAGGGTTGGGCGCTCGATTAGAACGTGCAGTCTACAACTTCATGCTTGATCAGCATATTTACGAACACGGCTATACTGAAATGATTACTCCTTATATCGTCAACAGTAAAGCGATGTTTGGTACAGGACAATTTCCAAAATTCAAAGAAGATGTTTTCCAATTGGAGAATACTGATTTAACATTGATTCCGACAGCTGAAGTCCCATTGACTAACTATTATAATGATGAAATTTTAGATGGTGCGGATTTACCTGTTTATTTCACTGCGCTAAGTCCTGCTTTTCGTTCTGAAGCTGGAAGTGCCGGTCGGGATACTCGAGGACTGATCCGTCTTCACCAATTCAATAAAGTAGAAATGGTCAAATTCTCGGATGCAGAACATTCTTACGAAGAATTGGAAAAAATGACAGCTGATGCAGAAGATATCTTGAAAAAACTGCATTTGCCTTATCGTGTAATGGCCTTATCAACTGGAGACATGGGCTTTTCTGCAGCTAAAACTTATGATTTAGAAGTATGGATTCCTGCACAAGATACTTATCGTGAAATCAGTTCTTGTTCTAACTGTGAAGATTTCCAAGCACGCCGCGCCATGATTCGTTATCGCGATAATGATGGAAAAATCCACTATGCTCATACTTTGAATGGTTCAGGACTTGCGGTTGGCCGTACAGTAGCTGCCATTTTGGAAAACTACCAAAATGAAGATGGTTCTGTCACAGTTCCAGAAGCGCTCGTTCCTTATATGGGTAATCTGAAAGTTATTAAATAAAGAGGTTGTGAAAAAGCTGTCCTGCATCAAGTAATA
>NZ_KV815612.1:0-446 GCF_001814285.1 Enterococcus sp. HMSC076E04
TTATTTTTGATTTTATAGCACTGATACTATAAAATATAGATATCATCATATTACACAATCTTAATACTAACTTAAAAATATCTCCTTTTATAAGTATGGTGATAAAATCCGTTCCGGGCTACCTTTTTAGGTAGCCTACTTTAATCTTTATACCTTTCTGGATCAACGAAAGTATACTTTATATAGTCATAACGCCGATGATCGCTCCGTGCGTCTGGCACGTCAGTCACGATATCAAACAAAAAATATACATCTTTCTTCATTCTAGTTTTCGCAGCAGGAATTTTAAAGTAGTTCTTATTAGAATAGTAGAGATTGATTAATAAGCTATCTTCGATTGCTAAAAAGAAAACTTCTGAATCCCACACCTTATAAAAATCTTTGACAAATCTATTCGAAGGATCAAATTTAAACCATAATTGTGTTTTTCCTTCCATCAACATAAT
>NZ_KV815613.1:0-59409 GCF_001814285.1 Enterococcus sp. HMSC076E04
TTCTTTTTTAACGACTCAGTTATCTTATCATGTCGTTAGCAACATGTCAATAACTTTTTTGTTATGTTTTTGAAGAAATATTTCCTTCTGTCTTTTGGACAAGTAATAATATACCAACTAAATTTATCTTGGTCAACGAATTTTTTGTATTTTTTCAAGTTTTTTTCAATAAGCGATTATTCATTACTTTTCTTTCTTTATCGTTCGCTTTCGGCTCCATTAATGTCTGCAATATTTGATAACAGCTTTTGAACATTCGTTGTTGTTTGTTGCTTTCTACATAGCAAAAGCTGCCTAAGGAGTCCCCTAGACAGCTTTTATTTGATTATCTCATTGTTGGGAATAGTAGAACGTCCCGAATGGATTGAGCGTCAGTTAGCAGCATCACTAATCTGTCAATCCCGATACCTAGACCACCAGTTGGCGGCATACCGTATTCTAATGCTTCCAAGAAGTCTTCGTCTACACCGTGAGCTTCATCGTTCCCTAGTTCACGTTCCTTTTCTTGTGCTTCAAATCGTTCTCTTTGATCAATTGGATCGTTTAGTTCTGTAAAGGCATTAGCAAATTCGCGTCCTACGATAAACAGTTCGAATCGGTCTGTGAATCGAGGATCTTCTGGATTTTTCTTCGCTAAAGGCGAAACTTCGACTGGATGTCCGTAAACAAATGTCGGTTGTGTCAACGTTTCTTCAACAAACGTTTCAAAGAATTCATTGATAACATGTCCGACTCCCATCGCTTCTGTTACTTCTACGTTATGCTTTTCAGCTAAGGCTAATGCTTCTTCCAATGTCATTTCTTTCCAGAAATCTACACCAGTTTGTTCTTTGATCGCATCTACCATATGGATACGTTTAAAGTCGCTTTCTAAGTCAACAGCTTGTCCATCATATGTGATTTTCGCTGTCCCTAGTACTTTTTGAGCTGCGTTACGGATAATACCTTCTGTCAGATTCATTACATCATTGAAATCAGTATATGCTGTGTATGCTTCTAACATCGTAAATTCTGGATTATGCGTAGTGTCAATCCCTTCATTACGGAAAACACGACCGATTTCATAAACTTTTTCCATTCCGCCGACAATTAGTCGTTTCAAATGAAGCTCCAACGCGATACGCAAATATAAATCAATATCCAGTGCATTATGGTGCGTGATGAACGGACGAGCAGCGGCTCCACCTGCCTCATTATGCAATACTGGCGTTTCTACTTCGATATAGCCATTGCCATCTAAATAACGACGGATCTCGCTGATAATTTGGCTTCGTTTCATAAATCGGTCAAAGCTTTCGCGATTACTGATCAAATCCAAGTAGCGTTGTCTGTAGCGTTGTTCAATATTCGTCAAGCCATGGTATTTATCTGGCAGTGGACGAAGTGCTTTTGACAAAATCGTGATTTCTGAAGCTTTGATAGAAACTTCGCCTGTGTCTGTTTTCATGATTTGTCCAGTTACACCAAAGAAATCTCCAAGGTCTGCATGTTTGAATACTTCATAGGCTTCATCACCTACTTGGTCTTTTCTCACATAAATTTGAATTTGGCCTTCACGATCTTGTAGATGCGCAAATCCAGCTTTTCCTTTTCCTCGGCGAGTCATCATACGACCAGCTACACTAGCGGTCAATCCCATCTCTGCTAGTTCTTCTTTTGTTCTTGGATCAAATAGTTCATGCAATTCTTCTGAGTTGTGTGTGCGTTCAAATCTTTTTCCAAATGGATCGATTCCATCTTCACGCAATTGTTCCATTTTTTGACGACGTACAAGCATTTGATCATTTAAATCTTCTACTTGATGTTGTTGTTCCTGTGTCACAAAAGTTCCTCCATTCTCATGTTAATCTCTTTCCTATAATGCCAATGAAACACAAAAAAAGCAAGCCGAACTTGGAATTTCGGCTTGAAAATTCACGAAAAACTTAGAAATCACAACGTTTGTTTCAATAGTACTTTTTCTGCTTTTTCTACAAATTGATCCAGCAGATCATTGATTTCTTGCTGATTTTCTGTCTGATTGATTGCTACTTTCACTTTTGCTGCTCGAGGAATCCCTTTTAAATAATAAGCCGCATGTGTTCTGAATTCTCTACATGCTATTTTTTCTCCTTTGAGATCTGCTAAGCGTTGTAAATGAAGTTTAGCTGTAGCAATCTTTTCGGCTGGTGTTGGCTCAGGAATCAGTTCTCCTGTTTCTAGATAATGCTGTGTACGATGAATCATCCATGGGTTTCCCAAAGCTGCCCGGCCAATCATCACACCGTCTGCACCAACATAATCAAGCATCCGTTTTGCATCTTCGGGTGTTTTGACATCCCCGTTCCCCATAAATGGGATGGTGAGATGTTTTTTTACTTCTTTTAATATTTCCCAATCTGCTTTTCCCTCATACATCTGAACCCGCGTACGCCCGTGCATAGCGATGGCACTTGCTCCAGCTGATTGTGCTGCTAATGCATTTTCTACAGCAAAGACGTGTTCTTCATCCCAACCGATACGCATCTTGACCGTTACAGGGATATCTACTGCTGAAGAAACAGCTTTAACCATTTCGTATACTTTCTCAGGATCTAAAAGCCACTTTGCCCCTGCTTCTGCTTTGATCACTTTGTTTACTGGACAGCCCATATTGATATCTATTATATCTGCAGCTGTGTTTTCTTCGACAAATTGAGCGGCTTCAACTAGGCTGTCTTTGTTCCCGCCAAATATCTGTAAACTTAATGGATGTTCTGTTTCTTCAATGTGGAGCATCTCTAAAGTTTTTTTGTTTCTGAAATGGATACCTTGGTCACTGATCATTTCACATACGACTAAGCCTGCACCAAATTCTTTGACAGTGACTCGAAATGCTGAATTTGTTATTCCAGCCATCGGCGCAACAACGACACGATTAGGGATTTCAACATTGCCGATTTTCCATTTATGTTCCACTTAAATTCCTCCTAAGGCTTCTTTCTTCAATCCAGCTAATTCTTCTTCACTATACTTGTATTTATTGTTACAGAAAGAGCATACCGCTTCTGCTCCATGATCTTCATCTATCATTGCTTGGATTTCTTCTGCACCTAGCGCGATAATTGCTTCTGCAAATTTTTCTTTCGAACAGTCACATTTGAATTGAACAGGCATTTTTTCTAAAACGTTCAGCTCTTCTGTATCAAGCAATCCCTTCAATATTTCTTCTGGTGTCTGTCCTTCATCTAAGAGAGTAGAGATTCTTGGTGTTGTTTTTAATTGTTCCTCAATCTTGCTGATTGTTTCTTCATCGGCACCTGGCATGATTTGAATCATGAATCCACCCGCTGTCTTGATACTGTCATCAGTATTGACCAGTACACTTAGTCCAACAGCTGAAGGGATTTGTTCTGAGATAGCGAGATAGTAAGTAAAATCTTCAGCGATTTCTCCAGAAACAATTGGCGTTTGTCCAGAAAAAGGTTCTTTTAATCCTAAATCTTTTGTGACAGTAAACATCCCTTGTGTCCCAACTGCTCCTCGCACATCGATTTTACCTTCACTATTCAAAGGAAGACTGAGATGCGGATTTTTGATGTAGCCTTTCACATCTCCCTTCCCATTTGCATCTACTACGATTCCCGCTGCTGGACCATCGCCTTGGATTCGAACAGTTAGTTTATCTTCTCCTTTAAGTGTTGCACCAAGCAGCAGACTGCCCACTAATGTTCGTCCTAAAGCAGCTGAGGACGTATGCCAAGTATCATGACGTCTTTGTGCCTCCGCTACGGTATTTGTTGCTTGAACGGCGTATGCTCGTACGAATCCGTCGTGAGCAAGTGCCTTAACTAGATAATCTTTCATTTGTTATGTACTCCTTTTTCCGTTTTTAAACTCATAGTGAATCATACTAGCAACTCCTGCTTTTTTCAACTTTGGAATGCTTCTTTTAAAAATAATTCAGAATCATCTAGAAAACAGGACATCATCCTATTTACATCTTAAATAAAGAAATCTCCCGAAAACCGGTTTTTGTTCCGGTTTTCGGGAGTCCTATCAGATCAATTGACCTATATTTTTTTATTTGTATCGATCGTCTGAATGATCATCTTCTGATTGTTGAGAATCTGAATCATGCTCTGCTTTATTTTCCTCATGCAGTTCATGTTTTGCTTCTTCAAAATCACGTTTTTCTTCTGCTTGTTTTTCAGCGTCTTTTTCTTCCAAAGCACGTTTTGCTTCTTCAAAAGTTTTCGCTTCTTTTTCGCTTGGATAATCATTTGACTCAGTACCTTCAGGCATCACACCGTGTTCGAATAACGATTTGATTGCTTTGGCATCCAATGTTTCGAATTCCAGAAGTTTTTCAGCAATCAATTTATGCTGTGCACGATGAGCTTCGATGATTTCATGAGCTTTGGCATGAGCTTCCATCAAAATCTTGCGTACTTCTTGATCAATTTCGAAAGCAACTTGTTCAGAGTAAGCTTTTGTTTGACCGTAGTCGCGGCCAACGAACACTTGATGATTGCCTTCATATTGAACGGGACCTAAACGATCGCTCATTCCATATTCTGTTACCATACTTCGTGCTAAAGCTGTCGCTTGTTCAAAGTCATTGGAGGCACCAGTTGATTGGACATTGAAGATGATTTCTTCAGCTGTACGTCCACCAAGCAAGCCTACGATTTGTTCAAACATATCTTCTTTTGTCATCAAGAACTGATCTTCTTTTGGCAAAGCGATCATATATCCACCGGCGCGTCCGCGAGGGATAATCGTTACTTTGTGGACGACCCGAGCGCGACTTAACACTAATCCGACAATCGTATGACCAGCTTCGTGATAAGCAACCATTTCGCGTTCTTTTTTGCTGATTACACGATCTTTTTTAGCTGGACCTGCAATCACGCGATCTTCCGCTTCATCGATATCAGAAGCATCGATTTTCTTTTTATTTCTTCTAGCAGCTACTAGCGCCGCTTCGTTCAAGACGTTTTCCAAATCTGCTCCGGCAAACCCTGGAGTCTGTTGAGCAACAACTTTCAAGTCAACATCATCGGCCATCGGTTTATTCCGTGCATGGACACGTAAGATTGCTTCACGTCCTTTTACATCTGGACGGCCAACTAAAATTTGACGGTCAAAACGTCCGGGACGTAGTAACGCTGGATCTAGTACGTCAGAACGGTTAGTTGCAGCAATGACGATTACTCCTTCATTTCCGTCGAAACCATCCATTTCTACAAGCAATTGGTTCAATGTTTGTTCACGTTCATCATGTCCGCCGCCCATACCGGCACCACGTTGACGACCTACTGCATCAATTTCATCGATGAAAATGATAGCCGGTGCGTTTTTCTTCGCTGTTTCAAACAAATCACGAACACGGCTTGCCCCGACACCGACAAACATTTCTACGAAATCAGAACCTGAGATCGAATAAAATGGTACGCCAGCTTCTCCGGCAACAGCTTTTGCTAACAAGGTTTTACCTGTTCCTGGAGGTCCTTCTAAAAGTACACCTGCCGGGATACGGGCACCTAATTCAACAAATCGGCGAGGATCTTTCAGAAATTCAACAACTTCAACTAGTTCTTGTTTTTCTTCTTCCGCACCCGCTACATCAGAAAAACGTACGCGATTAGCTTTTTTGTCTGCTTCTTTGGCTTTTGATTTACCAAAGTTCATGACACGGCCGCCACCGCCACCACCGCCGCCTTGTTGTCCCATCATCATGTAGAAGAAAAAGATGATGATCACGATCGGCAAGAAGCTAAGCAATAACGAAACCCATACGCCGCTGCTTGATTCTTCTTTTACTGTTGTAGCAACTTTGTTTTCTTTTGCCAGTTCTGTTACTTGGCTCAATGTTGTATCATTTGGCAAAATGATTGTTGTGAAATGGGTAGTAGTCGTATCTGTTGACCCCAAGATAGCTAACCCGCCGCTGTTAGCGACTGTCTGCTGTTCCTTGTATTCACCAGTGATCTTATATACACCATTTGCAGGCTGCACTTCAAACTCTTTGATTTTGCCTGCTTGTAGTTGTTCTGTGAATTTTGAGTACTCGATATCTGACGATCGCTGGCCGTTATTACCAAAAATGAAATAAACGACCATTACCATCGCTAAGATTACGAGGACATAATACAAGGCATTTTTCATCATGCCATTGTTCTTTTTGTTCATAGTTGCCCTCCCTAAGCGTCAATTTAATTTAACAGTTTTTTATCAATCCTGACCATTCTATTGTACCATAATTTAATTGAGATACAGCATTAATTTGATTGATAAACACTAGGTTTCAATACACCGATGTACGGAAGGTTACGATATGCTTCTGCATAATCCAAGCCATAACCGACAACAAATTCATTTGGTACGTTGAACCCAACATAATCTGCTTCGATGTTTACTACTCTTCCTTCGGGTTTGTCAAGTAATGTAACGATTTTGACTGATTTTGCTTTGCGGTATTTGAAAAGATCCACTAAATAAGCAAGTGTTCTTCCGCTGTCAATGATATCTTCAACGATCAACAGATCGCGACCTTCTACATTTGTATCCAAGTCTTTGACGATTTTTACTTCCCCTGACGAGACTGTTGCATTCCCGTAGCTTGAAACATCCATGAAATCCAATTCCAAATACGTATCGATAGAACGAACGATATCTGCCATGAATGGTACCGCTCCTTTTAAGACACCTACTACTAGGGGATTGGTGTTTTGGTAAATTTCTGTTAACTCTTTGCCTAGTTCTTTGCAACGAACTTGTATCTCTTCTTGTGAGATCAAAATTCTCTCAATATCCTTTTCCAACATCAGGTTCTCCTTCCAATTGCTTCTTTTTGATATTTGTAAAGAAGTATGTAGTGTATTTTATCAGTTTCTTCACGAATACTCAAATATGAAAAGGCAAAAGGTATCAAGCTATATATATTTCTTTTGGCATCTGTAATGATCCAAGCATGCTGCCTTTGTGAATTAGGTACTTTCTGATCGATAAAATATCTAGATACTTTTTTTGTAAGTTTCTCCGTTAATTGAATACGGTCTCCTGCTTTTCTTTTTTCGACATATAGTTGCACATCGGCGGGAACCCAAATGTCATGAGAAAACAGAGACCATGAATCTGTTGCTTTGATGTCCTCTGAATGTCCAGGTTTGACCAGACCAATCCATTCTGTTTCGTTCAACTGTATCCCTTGTTCTGGAATAAGCAACAAGCGCTGATCTTCTGTCTGAGCAGTGGCTTGTTTTTCTTTTTTAGCGAGTACAACAAAATGGTACTCTCTTTTCAGTACCCAGTTGCTGCCGATGCTAAGCTGCCATTGACTTTTTTTCTGTTGCCACTGCTCTAAAATCGATGTCATTTGCTGCTCTTTCAAAATGACCCCTGTTTCTGAGAATACTTTGTCGAAGAAGGAGTGGAAAAAATAGTATCGTTCCGCTTCTTCCATTTTTTCTATCATTTCTGCTGAAAATTGAAATCGATCCTTTAACTGTTCGACTTCCTTTTCGATTAACTGCCCCATACATTTTTGAATGACTTGGTCTGCCCATTGAATCTGTTGCGAAAACTGCTGAAAATGTCTCATCACCTGGGTGTTTTCTTGTTTTAACTGAGGAACAACCAAATGGCGAAGCCGATTTCTTTGGACATCTAATAATTGGTTCGTCTGATCCTCAAAGTAAACAAGCTGTGATTCTGCTGCATAAGCATATAATTCTTCTTTACTGAAACTCAGCAATGGACGAACAAGCCTGCCCGTAGCAAATGGTTGTACTTCTTTGATTCCAGAAAAAGTACTTAACTGTCCTCCACGAATGATTTTCATCAACACCGTCTCGATTTGATCATCTCCATGATGAGCAGTCATCAACGTATCATATTGTTCTTCTTCCATCACGCGAGTGAATGCTTGATAACGAAAGTTACGGGCTGCTGTTTCTATGGCCGTTTTGGCCGGATCTTCCCAAACACTTACATATAAAGGGAGATTCTTCTTTTCACAATATGAGCGAAGATAAGCAGCTTCTTCTGCTGATTCTTCTCTCAATTGGTGATTGATATGGACGACGCCCAAAGAAAAACCGATTTGGCGTTGCGCTTGCAAAAGCAAATGGAGCAAAACCATCGAATCAACCCCACCTGATACCGCTGCTAAAATCCTTGATTCTTTTTGCCAGAATCTTTGTTCATTCCCGTGCCGAATAAATGACTGCTGCAATAGCGGTACTTTTTTACCGTCTTTTTCAACGCTCATTCTTTCCACACCCTTTCTTCCTAAAAAAAAGAGAGCGGGAAAACGTCTAAAACGACAATTAACCTGCCCTCTGTTGATACTCTGACTAAAATAGTCGCATCATCATTATTTTCAGCTTTATTAGCTGCGGCGTCCGCCACGACCACCGCGTTTTCCTTCTGTGTTTCGCTTCAATGAAGATAAGCGGTCATCGCTATCTTTCAAAAATGAACTCATCAATGAATCGAAGTCTTCTTTTTGAGCTGAAGGCTGACTGCGAGAAAAAGATTTTTTCTGTGCTGGACGATTGCGGTTGTCACGGGAATCTTTTTGTTGAAATTTTTTAGGACGGCTTTCTTCTCCAGATTCTACAGGTTGTTCCTGCGCTTTGCGGATAGATAGTCCGATTTTCCCATCATCATTTACTGAAATAACTTTGACTGTTACTTCATCTCCTACACTTAAAACATCATGGATGTCTTTTACATATCCATTTGACACTTCGCTAATATGAACTAGACCCGTTTTTCCAGCACCTAGATCAATAAACGCACCAAAATTTGTAATTCCTGATACTTTTCCTTGCAGTTTTGCTCCTACCTCGATTGACATAAAAAAAATGTTCCTCCTAATTATTTCCCTTTTTTATATTCCTGCTTATTTTGCAGTTGTAGAACTAGTTGATTGATCTGTTTCATTTGTCGAGCTGTCTGTATTTGATTCTAATATAGGATAAACTTTTTCACCGTCTTTTGAGTAAAAGAATTTACTTCTGGCAAGTTTAGCTACATATTCATCATCTTTCAGCAATGAAACATCTTGGTGCAGCTGATCAACGTCTGCGTTGACTTCTTTCATTTCAGTATTTGCTTCGACTCTCAATTCGTTCAATTGATGCATCCTTTGCATATCATGGAAAATCTGCACACCTATTATCGCGAAAATGACCAAAGCACCAACAAAAATTGCAGCCAGTCTGCGTCTTCGAAAAATCAGTTGTCGTTGTTGTTGCTGAAATTCAGCATACTTTTTCTTTGCATATTCCGTATCTAGCGCAGCGATTTTATTGCTTTTTTTCGTCACTTGGATTCGCTCCAATCTTTTTTGATTGTCTTTCTCATTATACCAATATCATGAAAGCTTGTCTAATCTATTTCTCTAGTGTTTCTGTGCGATTTTCAGAAATAATTTCGTACATTTTTTGTGCATCTTCTTTTTTGGTCGATTCATGTAATTCCGTAATTTTCACTTCCAATGTTTTGTTGCCGAACTGGACTTTCAAAATGTCGCCTACTTTGACGTCACTGGAAGATTTCGCCAATTTTCCGTTGATTTGGATCCTTCCTTTATCAGCCACTTCTTTTGCTACTGATCGTCTTTTGATGATTCGGGATATTTTTAAAAATTTGTCTAATCGCATATCTTATTCCTCACTTTTTGATTTTTTTGTTTAATCGTAGAATTTTCTTACCAAATGGCAACATGAGCCACTCTCTTACTGTAAACAGACGGAGACGAATCACTGCATAAATGAACACAGATGCGCCAACCCCAACGCCTATCACACTGACAAAAAAAGCAGTGGAACGATGAGTTACAGGACCAAACACTATATTCAATACACCATAATACAGCAGCAGGACTGCTGTCATACAAAGAAGGCTGATAATCAACTTCCGCCCAAAATGTCGTTCTTTCCAAAAAGCATTTAGCTCTTTTGTTTCGATTCGGACAAAATACCAAAGCGTCACACCTAATCCTAAAAGGGTAGACAGGCTTGCTCCGGCTGTTCCTAATAAACCAGTTAGAAAAGAAGTAGTCAATCCTTTTACCAAGAGTCCCCATCCTGCTCCTTTTAAAGAAGGGCGAAAAGAGTTCTTGCTTTGAGCAATACTTTGATAGGCTTGGATGACTGCAGTAAAAGCAATGGAAAAAACAAACAATACAAGCGCTGCATTTCCTGCATAATCTTTAAACAACGCATAATTGATATAAGGAAGCAGTAAGGCTAATCCCAAAGATGCAGCTAATGCCAAAGCGGTCGTCAATCTAAGATAGATTTTGGCTGTCTGCAAAAACTGACGATAGATCCGATTGGTCAAATGACGGGTCAATGCAGGCAGAAATGTCGCACTTAATGCGGTGGCAATCACTAAACCTAATTGAACCAAAGGCTGCCCTCGGTCATAGACCCCTTTTGCTATCTTCGCACCATATTCCGATAGACCGTAAACTTCCAAAGCATTTTTTACAAAGAAAGAGTCGATCAGCTGAAAAAAGATGAGTAATCCGCTATAAATCGAAACCAGACCGCCTTCTACTAGAAAGCGTCGGATCAAAGATTTTGGTGGCTGTTTGAATAATGGGAACCGGCGGAAGCTTAATACTCCTCCATGAATCTTTTGTTCATAGTAGTGAAGGATTCCATATGCGCATAACCCGCCAAAAACGGCTCCACTCATCGCTGCCGTCCCTGTTTGGTACACCGTCCATCCGAGCTTTCTAAAAGCAAATGCACTACAGACGATTACAGAAACACGAACGAACTGCTCAACTACTTGAGAAACTGCCGTTGGTTCCATCAAAAATCTTCCTTGAAAATTCCCTCGATAAAAAGATAAACCAGGCATCAGCAAAAAGGTAAAAGAAACTACTTGGATCAGTGGTTTCAATTGTATATCCCCCATCATCCAAGCAATCCAACTGCTAAATGAAAAGACAAACAGCCACAGAAAGACGCCTGTCCAAAACACCAAGGGATAAAGACTTTGCAAAGCTTGCTTTCGCTCGAAAGGATTCTTTCTTTCTGCAATGTACTTTGATATGAACTGCGGAAGACCTGATAAAGCTAAAGTCATTGCTATACCATAAATTGGATAAACTTGCTGATAAACATAAAAACCTTCGTCGCCGACTAAGTTTTGGAGGGGAATTCGGTAAAGGGCACTTAATACTTTTGCTATGAAAGAAGCAATCGTCAGTACAAATGCTCCTTGCATGACGCGCCGCATTTCTTTATGATCCAAATCGTTGCTCCTTCCTACGCTGACAGATATTTTTGCTCACGCAATGCTTTGACAAACTTTTGGATTTCCTGAAGCCACACTGCTTCTTCCATTTGGTTTGGAATCGTCAAGCGTATCACCATCTGTTCTTTTTCAACGCCTAGACTGGCTTTTAGTTTCGTCGCCGTTAGTGCTTCGAATAATTGTTCCACGCTATAGCGTTTCGTTCCAACTTTGCTTAGAGTAAAGACGATATGCGGCTCCTGTTTCCTTATCGTTTCCAAGAGCGCTCGATCGCCATCCATTTTAATCTGTCCGATTGTCAGGAGGTGTGCTACTTCTTCTGGGTATTCTCCAAAACGGTCGAGCAGATCATCTTCCAGTTCATCTAGCATTTCTTGCGAATCAAGTTCACGAATTCGTTTATAGATCTCGATTTTCTGCCGCTGATCTGCCACGTATGTTTCAGGTAGATATGCGTCAACACCGAGGTCGATCTCAACAGTGGTCTTCTCCACTTGACTATTCTTTCCTTGTTTACGAGACACTGCTTCGCTCAGCATTTGAGAATACATATCGAAACCGACTGCATCAATAAATCCATGTTGCTGAGCACCTAAGAGATTACCTGCACCGCGAATGGAAAGATCACGCATCGCAATTTTGAATCCAGATCCCAGTTCTGTAAAATCTTTGATTGCCTGAAGACGCTTTTCACTGACTTCATTAAGGATCTTCTGCTGCTCATACATAAAGTAAGCATATGCGACGCGGCTACTTCTTCCTACCCGTCCGCGTAATTGATATAACGTGGATAAACCCATATAATCAGCGTTCTCAACAAACAATGTATTTGCGTTCGGGATATCCACTCCTGTTTCAATGATGGTCGTAGTGACAAGAACATCATACTGACCTTCAATAAATTCAAAGAGCGTATTTTCTAATTGCGCCTCTGTCATTTGTCCATGAGCATAGCCGATCCGCGCTTCCGGAACGAGTTCTTGGATTTCTTCTACTTTTTGTTCGATCGTTTCTACTCGATTATATAAATAGAATACTTGTCCACCTCGTCCCATTTCTCGATGGATTGCTTCGCGGATAGCCCCAGGATTTTTTTCCATAACATATGTTTGGATCGGATAACGATTCGCAGGCGGTGTTTCGATTACTGAAAGATCTCGCACGCCTAGCATCGACATATGCAAAGTTCTCGGAATCGGTGTTGCTGTCAGAGTCAAAACATCCACTTGTGCACGTAACTGTTTCAATCGTTCTTTATGTTTTACACCAAAACGTTGTTCTTCGTCAATGATCAATAGACCCAAATCGCTAAATTCAATATCTTTTGACAAGATTCGATGGGTTCCTACAACAATATCAACTTGACCTGTGCGCAGTTGTTCGATGGTTTCTTTTTGTTGCTTTCTTGTTCTGAAACGACTTAATAGCCCGATATTTACGGGGAAACCTTCAAATCTTTCCAGCATCGTTTCATAGTGCTGCTGTGCCAAGATCGTTGTTGGAACTAAAAAGGCTACTTGTTTGCTTTCCTTTATCGCTTTAAAGGCCGCTCGAAGCGCTACTTCTGTTTTCCCATAACCAACATCACCTACGAGTAGTCGATCCATTGGTTTTTCTTTTTCCATATCCCGCTTGATCTCCGCTGCACTTCTCAACTGGTCGTCTGTTTCAGAATAAGGGAAAGCATTTTCAAATTCTTTTTGGTAGGCGTCATCAGGACCAAAAGCATATCCTTTTTCTGATTCTCTTGCTGCGTATAGTTTGATTAAATCGTCAGCGATATCTTCGATTTTCGAAGATACTTTTCGTTTAGTTTTCGTCCATTCACTTCCGCCTAACTTATTGATGCGAGGTGCTTTGGCTTCCGAGGCGACATATTTTTGGATCAGATTCAGTTGAGTAACAGGAATAAACAGTTTGTCGTCGTTTTGATACAAAATAGTCATATAGTCTTGGTGAACGCCATCTACTTCTAGCGTTTCCATCCCAATGTATTTCCCGATACCATGATTGGCATGGACAACGTAATCTCCTGCTTTTAACTCATTATAGCTTTTCAATCGCTCTGCGTTTGTTACTGTTTGTCGTCTCGTTTGTTTTTTCGTCGTTTTTTGGAAAATTTCTTTTTCTGTGATAGCTACTATTTTTTCTTGAGGAAGTTCAAAACCAGCCTGCAAAGCTCCTTCAACTAATTGTACCTGTCCTCTGATCAATGCATTTTTTTCTGTTTCTACTACTAATATATCTTCATCTCGAAGCATTTGTTCTGCTTTACGTATTCTGTCCTTTGTCGGAATAAAGATCACAACAGTCTGTTTTTGCTTGCGCCAACGATCCATTTCTGTTTTCAGCAATGGCATTTGTCCGAAGAACTGTTGCATCGTCCGATATTGAAAATTATGGATTGCTTGGAAACGAAGATTTCCCATCCCTTTTTGGAAGAGTGAGAAAAAGGTTGTAGTAAATTTTTCCTTTTGAACGATTCTTTGTACATCTGCTGAAAATGACTGCTCAGAAAAAACCCGCAATTCGCTGATTTTTTGAGTATGCCATTCTGCCGCTTCCCTTTCGATTTCCCGATTTGTTTCCATGATCCGCTGGTAATCATCAACGACTAGTAAACTATTTGAAGGAAAATAATCCAAGATCGTTACAAATTCTTGGTAAAGAAGATCTGAGTAGAATTTTGCTTCTTCTGTCGGGATACCTGCTTGCCAACTTGAAGTCATCTGACCGAAGTAATCTTGTAAAAACTCGCGGTCTGCTTCTTCTGTGGTCGCAGCAAGCCGTTTTTCTAGCATTTTTTGCATTTGCTCTATTCCATGTTCCAGATCCTCTGGTCCATAGACTTGTTCACTCGTTGGAGAAACCCAGATTTCTTCCGTTTTTTCGATTGAACGTTGTGTTTCTGCTTCAAAATACCGCATAGAATCTATCTCTACATCAAATAATTCTACACGAATAGGATAGTTTGTTGTTAATGGGTAAATATCGACGATGCTTCCTCGAATACTGAATTCTCCGGGTTTTGCGACCATTTCTTCTCGTACATAGCCCATCAAAGTCAATTGGCGAGGAAGATTTTCCACATCTATCTCATCACCAACATGCCAATTCAATTGCGCCTGTAGCCAAGTTTTCTTATTCGGCAGCCGCTTGTGCAAAGCTGCGACTGGCAACAAATAGATACCTGCTTTTTTTTCTTGAAGTGCGTTGAGCGTTGCGACTCTCTCGCCTCGCGCTTCGGGAGAAGAAAAGGCCATTTCAGCAGAAAGCACTTCATCCACTGGAAATAAATGGATCTGATCCTGCGGAATCACATGTTGCAGATCTTCTGCTAACTGATTGGCATAATACAAATTTGGCATCAGAATGATCATATTTTTATTTGTTTTCTTAAATGCTCGAGCAAATAGAAGCGTCTTCGCTGAGCCAGCTAATCCTGTGATTAGTTGTCTAGGCATTTTTTCTTCTAAATTGCTGATCCATTCTTTTACTTGCGGATCTTTTCCGACTAATTGAATGATATCCATTCCTTTTCCTCCTTTCTCAATTGAATTGATTCATCGCATCCACGAACGAATGCCCTTCTATGAGATATTCGACTACTTTAACAGATTGAAATATGCTTTCTTCTATCAAAGGCTGGTTTTCTTTGCTGAAAGGACTAAGCACATGTTGGACCACTGTTTTTTTTCCTTCTGGTCTGCCAATTCCCACCTTGATTCGATCAAAGACATTCGTATTCAAATGGGAAATGATACTTTTGATACCATTATGCCCGCCGGCACTCCCCTTTTGACGGAGCCGGATCTTTCCTACTGCCAGATCCAAATCATCGTAGATGACGACTAATTCTTCTGGATAAATCCCAAAATAAGTCATTAACGGTCCGACTGCACGACCAGATTCATTCATGAATGTCTGTGGTTTGACTAGAAGGATCTTTTCTCCATTATGAAAAAATTCGGCAACTTCTGCTTCGAATGGATTTTTTTTGAAAGTAGCTTGATGTTCGCGTGCAATTTGATCCACGACCATAAAGCCGATATTGTGTTTAGTATATTGGTATTTGGTACCTGGGTTTCCTAACCCGACGATCATTTTCATTTTTGTTTTTCCACCTAATTCTAAAAACAGCACAAAAGGCTGGACTGCTAATTAGCGGTCCAGTCCATCGAGCTTTTTTTCTTTTTTATACTGTCAATGTATAGTATACCACAAAACAAAGCGTTTCGGCTAAAAGAGAATCGTTAATAAATGATAAAGAAATTAAAAATTTCTTCAAAGTTTAATGAAATAATTGATTTATAAAAATAGTGAAATAACGCACATGTAAGCTTTTACATATAATACAACCTTGTTATCTGTTATATTTTATAGCCAAATAGCGTGACATGGGGCTTGAGAAATGTTAGCATAAGCATGGGAAAAAACAAATCAATGGAAGGATTGATACTAAATGACTGCAGCTGCAGAAAAAAAAGATCATCAAAAAGTTATTCTTGTTGGAGACGGCGCCGTAGGTTCTAGCTATGCCTTTGCTCTAGTTACTCAAAATATTGCTCAAGAAGTAGGTATCGTGGATATCAATACTGCTAAAACTGAAGGAGACGCAATTGACTTGTCTCACGCTTTGGCATTTACTTCACCTAAAAAAATCTACTCTGCTACTTACGCAGACGCACATGATGCTGACTTAGTTGTTATTACAGCTGGCGCACCACAAAAACCAGGTGAAACTCGTTTAGACTTAGTAAACAAAAACTTAAAAATCAACCGCGATGTTGTCACACAAATCGTTGAATCAGGATTTAACGGTATCTTTTTAGTTGCCGCTAACCCAGTAGATATTTTGACTTACTCAACTTGGAAATTCTCAGGTTTCCCTAAAGAACGCGTTATCGGTTCAGGTACGTCTCTTGACTCTGCTCGTTTCCGTCAAGCACTTGCGGAATTAGTTGACGTTGATGCACGTAATGTCCATGCTTACATCTTAGGTGAACACGGAGATTCAGAATTCCCAGTTTGGTCACATGCAAATGTTGCCGGCTTGCAAATCTATGAATGGGTGAAAAACAACCCTGAAATCGATGAAGAAGCTATGGTTAACCTATTCTTCGGCGTACGTGACGCTGCTTACACAATTATCGAGAAAAAAGGCGCTACTTTCTATGGTATCGCAGTAGCATTAGCACGTATCACTCGTGCCATCTTAGATGATGAAAATGCTGTTCTTCCTTTATCAGTCTTCATGAATGGCGAATATGGATTGAACGACATCTACATTGGTGCACCTGCTGTTATCAACCGTCAAGGTATCCAAAAAGTAATCGAAATTCCTTTAAGCGACAGCGAACAAGACCGCATGGCTGCTTCTGCTAAACAATTAAAAGAAATTCTAGATGAAGCTTTTGCTAAACTAGACGCTGAATAATTTTTGAATATGACGGAAAACATCTAAACGGTGTTTTCCGTTTTTTTATTTTATCACTCTTCTGGTTTCTAAATTTTTTCATAAAGAAGAGATAACCTTCGTCTTTTCGTCTAAATTATGCTATCATGAGACCGTTCCACCCTAAACTTTTACTTAAGGAGTTGTCGATATGACAAGATCTTCGCATCGAAAAAAATCGAAACATGTTGCTTTGCTTTCAGCTCTTGGTGTTCTCTTAGTGCTGATTAGCTTTTATACCTATCGCAGTACATACTACACAAAACATTTTTTGCCGAATACGGAAATCAACGGAATAAATGTCAGCGATCTAACAGTCGAAAAAGCAAATGAAAAATTAAAAGAAGCTTATTCCGATAAAAAATTAGCTATTAAAGAAGATGGAAAAGTCTGGCAGGAAGTACCAAAATCTGAGCTCGGCTATAAAGATGATTTCACTTCTGAGCTTTCTCCGATCCTAAATGAACAAAACGGATGGACTTGGGGAATGACTTATGTTTCAGCAGCGGAAAAACAAGAAATCGATCCTATCAGTCAAGACCACCAGAAACTGGATACTACCGTTCAGACATTGACAACTAAACTGACTGATCTGAATAAAGACCGGACACCTACAACTGATGCAACAATTGAAAAATCAGGCGACTCTTTTGTTATCAAGCCTGAAGACAATGGAAATACCATCAACGTCGATGCTGCGGTCAAACAAATAAAAAGTGCAGTAAATTCCGGTAAAGATACGATTGAATTAACTGAGTTCAAAGAAAAACCAAAAGTAACCTCCGGAGACAGTTCACTGAAAGAACAGCTCGAATCCATGAATGCTATCGCAAAAGTAAAAGCTACTTACAGTATAAACGGTGAGACTTTCCAGATTCCATCAAGTGATATCATGAGCTGGCTGACCTACGACGGAAAAGTCGATTTAGATACAGAACAAGTACGTCAATATGTAACAGATTTAGGCACAAAGTATAACACAAGTACGAATGACACAAAATTTAAAAGTACAAAAAGAGGAGAAGTTACGGTCCCAGTTGGCACTTACAGCTGGACGATCCAAACAGATAGCGAGACAGAAGCGTTGAAAAAAGCTATTCTGACAGGCCAAGACTTTACTCGTTCTCCGATTGTGCAAGGTGGCACAACCGCTGATCATCCATTGATCGAAGATACGTATATCGAAGTTGATCTAGAGAACCAGCATATGTGGTATTATAAAGACGGAAAAGTAGCCCTTGAAACAGATATCGTTTCCGGAAAGCCATCTACACCTACACCTGCTGGGGTCTTCTATGTTTGGAATAAAGAAGAAGATGCAACTTTAAAAGGAACAAATGACGACGGAACGCCTTACGAGAGTCCAGTAAATTACTGGATGCCGATTGACTGGACAGGTGTTGGTATCCACGATTCTGACTGGCAACCTGAATACGGCGGAGATTTATGGAAAACCCGCGGTTCACATGGCTGTATCAACACTCCGCCAAGTGTAATGAAGGAATTATTCGGGATGGTCGAAAAAGGAACACCAGTATTGGTCTTCTAACAAAAAAGAATTGATAAAAAGAACGCACCTGTACGAATCGTACAGGTGCGTTCTTACTTATTATCTCAACTAGGCGCTTTCTTACATTTCAGCAGCAGTAAAGACTTCTGAGACATCATCATCGTCCTCTAGCTTATCTACTAGACGTTCCAATTGCTCCCGTTGTTCCTCATTTAAATCGATCGTCGTTTGTGGGATCATCGTCAATTCTGCTTGCGCTAAAGTGAACTCTTTTTCCAGCTCATCTCGTACAGCAGCAAAATCTTCTGGTGCAGTATAAATCTCGAACACTTCAGGAGAAGTTTGCAGATCTTCTGCCCCCGCCTCTAATACATCTTCAAACATCGTCTCTTCATCAACAGCCAACCCATCGCGTTCAATGACGATATACCCTTTGCGATCAAACAAGTAACTGACTGAACCCGTTTCTCCCAGTGACCCGCCGTTTCGAGTAAAAGCTACTCGGACATTTGTCGCTGTCCGATTACGATTATCCGTCAACGCATGGACTAAGATTCCTACTCCACCCGGACCATATCCTTCATACGTGATTTCATCGTAATTTGTTTCATCTACGGCACTGGTAGCCTTTTTAATCGCCCGTTCTACATTGTCGTTTGGCATATTTGCAGCTTTTGCTTTGTCCACAACAAGCCGCAGAGCTGGGTTCATGGATGGATCAGGACCGCCTGCTTTAGCTGCCATATAGATTTCACGAGAAAGTTTCTGAAAGACTTTTCCTCGTTTCGCATCTTGGGCATTTTTTCTTCCTTGGATATTATGCCACTTACTATGTCCTGACATGATTTTTCCTCCCTTGTTCTTTTGAGAATACACTTCTATTCTAGTACTATTTCACAAAAAAACAAAGCCACAGCCAATCTATAAACGCTTCTTGAATGCCGCAAAAAGCACACATAATACCACAGCAGTCAGAGCACCGATCGAATCCAACATGACATCTTGGAACATAGGCGTTCTTCCACCGGTCATCATCTGATGGAATTCGTCCAAACCTGCGTATCCTGTTGCTGAAAGCCAAGCAAGGATCGCTGTCAGCCACCAAATTTTTAGTTTAGGGAAAACACCTAAAAACAAGCTGCCACCCAAAACAAAATAAGTACCAAAATGTGCGCCTTTTCTTAAAAAGAACTCTACAAATTTGGCGTAGCCCAGATGGTCGATACTCACGATACTTCCACCATAATTAAAACGTATACCTGCTAATGTGTCCTTAAATGGCTGATTAGGAAGCCAGCTTTCTAATCGCGAAACTTGTGATTGCTGTCCGTAAGTTTGAGAAGAACTGTAAAATAAGATGGCAACGACTATAAGTGCGATCACTAAATAAATATTTCCGTTTTTCAGTTGTTTTTTTGAAGAATTCATAAGTCACCTCTGTATTTATCTTAGACTTTTTTTGAAGAAACAACAATCATTTTCATAGAGACTTCTTCTATAAAAAAGTGCTATACTTAATTTTGTATTACAATATGAAGGGAGTTTTTTCATGAGTTATTCATTAAATTGGGATCTAGATTCTATTTTCCCCGGAGGAAGCCATTCTGATGCTTTGAATCAACGGATGAAGCAATTGGAAGACCAAACGAACGAATATTATCAACGTGTAACAAAATGGTCACCTAGTTCTGACAAGGCAGAGCAGCTAAACGCGATTCTTCAATTGCAAGAAACGATTACGAACGGCTTTACCCAATGCAACAGCTATATTACTGCATTGCTTTCTGCCAATGTCAATGATTCAGATGCAAAGATCTTATCAGGTAAGCTTTACGCCTTGCTTCCTCGTCTACAATCAGCCGAAACAGTATTGTCGAAGAAATTTGCAGAAATATCTGACAATGATTGGAATCAGATGCTTTCCCATGGTTCGTTTGAAACAATCGCGTTTCGTTTAAACGAGATCCGTCGTGACGGTTCACAATTATTATCAGAAGCTGAAGAGAACATTATCAACACGCTCTCATTAGATGGTCTAAATGCCTGGAGCAGTCATTATGATACGATTGTAGCCAGCATTTCGATTCCCTTCGAACAAGATGGTCAAGTTGTCGAATTATCTGCTGGCCAAGCCTTCAATAAGATGATGGGCGATCCAGATCCAAAAGTCAGAGAAACACTTTTCGCAGCATGGGAAAAAGCATGGAAAGAAAAGGCTCCCCTCTTCACAGATACTTTGAATCATTTAGATGGTTTCAGACTTTCTAACTATGAACTTCATGGCATCACAGATTTTCTGCAAAAACCATTAGAATACAACCGTTTGAAAAAAGAAACATTGTCTGTCATGTGGGAGACGATCCAAAAAAACAAACAACCCCTTGTTGATTACTTGACTAGAAAATCCAATCTTTTCGGTAAAGAAAAAATGGAATGGCAGGATCAAGATGCACCTATTATTTTAGGCGATTTGAAAGAAAAAACCTTTAGTTTTGACGAAGCAGCTGCATTTATTATCGAAAACTTTAATAAATTCAGTCCAAAAATGGCTAAATTCGCACAATCTGCTTTTGAAAAGAGCTGGATCGAAGCAGAAGATCGTCCTGGAAAACGTCCTGGTGGCTATTGTACTGAGTTACCAGAAACAAAAGAATCAAGGATCTTTATGACCTACAGCAATTCTGTTAATGAGGTTGCGACACTTGCTCATGAATTGGGTCATGCTTTCCATAGCAGCACGATGTGGGACTTGCCTTCTTTAAATCGCGAATACGCAATGAATGTCGCAGAAACAGCAAGTACATTCGCAGAACTGATTGTAGCCGATGCTACATTAAAAGCCGCAAAAACAAAAGAAGAAAAAATCAATTTGCTAGATACAAAACTGCAAAATGCTTTAGCTATGTTCATGAATATCCATTCTCGATTCATTTTTGAGAATCGATTCTATGAAGCACGGCAAGAAGGATTAGTCTCAGAAGATAAGATCACAGAGATGATGGTTGAAGCACAAAAAGAAGGCTACCAAGGAGCTTTAGCCACTTATCATCCATATTTCTGGGCTGCAAAATTACATTTCTTTATTGATGACGTACCGTTTTATAACTTCCCATACACCTTTGGCTACCTGTTTAGTTTAGGCATTTATGCTTACGCTAATCAAAAAGGGGCAAATTTCGAAGAAGAATATATCCATTTACTACGTGATACTGCTTCAATGACGACGGAAGAGCTTGCAAAGAAACATTTGAATGTCGATCTCACTCAACCAAATTTTTGGCAAGCAGGTATCGATATGGTGATGGAAGATATCCAAACGTTCATGGAATTGACAGAAGAATTCATCTGATTTCTATTTTCTCTTAATAAAAAAAGAGTTAGCCCTTTTCTGGACTAACTCTTTTTGATTAATCATTCTTACATGCTGACAGCAAAGTCAGGTGCAAACCATTGAACTGAACCAACTTTTACGCTTTCGCCTGGTTGAGGAGCATGGATATATTGTCCTCCGCCTAAAGCAATCGCTACGTGGTAAGTTCCGCCTGGTGAACCCCAGAATAATAAGTCTCCAGCTTTTGCTTGAGAAACTGAGATTTTTGTTCCAGCTGATTCTTGAGGAACTGTCCAACCACCAATGTCACGACCAGTTACTTGCAAGTAAACATAGCGTGTGAATCCTGAGCAGTCAAATCCACTTGGATCTTTACCGCCCCAAACATATGGAGTACCGATATATTTGTAAGCTTCTGCTACGATTGCTGCACCATTCACACTTCCAGAAGGTGTTGGTGTTGGTGTTGTATTAGTTGTGTTATTAGTTGCATTACTACCAGTACTGTTCCCAGGATCAACACTTTGATCTGTTGATGGTGTTGTAGGCGCAGGTGTTGTTGATTCTTCTGTTGAAGATTCAGGTACAGTTGTTGACTCTTCTGTTGTTGAAGATTCAGGTACAGTTGTTGACTCTTCTGTTGTTGAAGATTCAGGCACTGTTGTTGATTCTTCTGTTGTTGAAGATTCAGGCGCTGTTGTTGATTCTTCTGTTGTTGAAGATTCAGGCACTGTTGTTGATTCTTCTGTTGTTGAAGATTCAGGCGCTGTTGTTGATTCTTCTGTTGTTGAAGATTGAGCAGCTGATGATGATTCTTCAGTCGTTGAAGATTGAGCAGCTGATGATTCTTCTGTTGCTGAGCTTTGTGCAGCTGATGAAGCTTGAGTAGCTTGTGCTTCAGCTTCTGCTTGTTCGCGTGCTTCTTTTTCAGCTTTTTCTTGTGCTGCTTGTTGACGTGCTTGTTCTGCTAGACGTTGTTGTTCACGAATGCGTGCTTGTTCTGCTTCAGCTTCTGCTTTTTGGCGGTTCAAGTCAGCTTTCTTGTCTTCAGCAGTTGCTTGTTCAGCAGCTAATGAAGTTTTCAGTACGTTCAAATCAGCTTGTTTAGATAAAAGATCGCCTTTTTGAGATTCCAAAGCAGCTTGGTTTTCAGCTAATTCTTTTAGTTTAGCATCGTTTTCAGCTTTTTTGTCTTCTACAGCTTTTTTATCTTGTTTTTGTTGTTCCATCAAGTCGTTGTTTGCTTTTACCATCGTTGTCATTGCTTGAACGCGTCCGATAGCATCTGCTAATGAATCAGCATTCAATACAGCGTCAATATAGTTTGAGCTTGTATTGCTTACTTGTGCTTCACGTGCTTGTTTTTGGATTGTATCTTCACGTTTTTCAATACGTTCTTGTAAATCTGCAATATCTTTTACTAATTGTGCAGATTCTTGACGCAATGTGTCTTGTTTTGCTAATAGATCTTGTGCTTGTGTGTTGATTTCAGAAACTTGGCTTTCTAGGGCATCGATTTGTGATTGTGCATCTGCTTGTTGGTTTTTCAAGTCTGCAATCTTTTGATCTTGTTGTTGTATCTGAGAATCAAAATCGTCCGCCGCGGCAGCGATCGGTGATGCTACGGCAGTCAAGGTCATTGAACATACCATTACTGCTGATATTAAACTCTTTTTCACTCTTCATTCCTCCGACTGGCTTAATTTAATAAATATCTAAATATATTTAAGTCTTTCTTAACGATATAAAAATTGTACCATAGCAGTATGTCAGCGATATAATAGTTATGTTACAAAAATGTTTCAAAACAACCTCTAAAAATGACAAAACTGTTCGTTTCAGAAAATGATCATGAAAAAGGCATGCTAAGACGGGCTTTTTTTAAGATAACAACAATTCTTTTTTGCTTTCAGAGGAAAAACAAAAAAAGAAATTATTCATCACTGAATAATTTCTTAAATGGAAAAATGAATAATACAAAAATAATCATGTTCAACAGCAGTGTAGGCCCTAAGAACCTTGTAATAAAATACGTGTTATTTACTACTGCTAGTTTAAAAATCAATTGGACCACCATCGTAAACAGTTCATACCCCGTGACAAAGATAATCATACTGAAAAATTCAGTAAAGATGTTGACGTGGATGACATCTTTCATTACGTACATCAACCATACGATCAAAGGGAGAGCTACGGCATAGATACCGATAACACCGATATAGTAAACATCATAGACTGCACCGAGAACAATCGTGGTGATTAGCAAATAGCGTTTTTCAAATGCCATACTGCAACATAACAATGCCAAGATCAGAAAGTGGGCATTTGACATATAACTGCCTTTCGACCACTCTCCTAGCATTCTTGTTAAATGGCCATCTATCAACATCAAAAAGAAAAGAACGATTGGCAGATAGTACTTCATTGTTTCTTTTTTCAACATGGACTAATCCTCCGCTAGCCGTTGGACAATCGTCACAACTGACACATCATACATTTCTGCATAAGGTTTCACATAAACTTCCCGATCCAGGCCATAACTGTCTGGTTTCGTTTTGATAACCGTACCGATCGGCAAGTTAGCTGGAGAATTTCCTCCAAGACCGGATGTCTGAACAACATCCCCTTCTTTGATATCCGTATCACCAGTCAATTGGGTCACCACTAATGCATGGAGTTTTTCATCATAGTTTTTAAGCAAACCGAATGCTTCGCCATTAGCCGAAGATACCCGTACTGGAAAATGATTGGAGCTTTCGTTAGAGGATGACAGTAATTCGATTTTAGACGAAGCTGTATTGACTTCGATCACTCGGCCGATCAATCCTTTTTGCGACATGACTGCCATATTTGCTTCGATACCGTCTTTAGAACCCTTGTCTACGATCAGCATGTCCTGCCAGCTATCTGGTGAACGAGTAATGACATTTGCCGTTACTTTTTCGTAACTCGTCAGCGTCTGGTTCAAATCAAGTTCTTTTTTCAAAGATTCGATTTCTCTCTCGTAATTCTTGTTTTGCTGTGCAACGTCATCATAGCTATCGATTTTTTCTTTTAACCGCTCATTTTCGGCATAAGTTGAAAAAAGATTATGGACAGAATCTACTCCGTTTCGCACCCACCGTACTGGGGCAGAGATTGTTTTATCAACCATTGCAACACTGTCATTAACGATGGATTGGAAGAAATTAGGCTTTCCTTCATTCGCTCGCTGTGCAGCGGTCACACTTAGTATCGTCACCACGATGATAACAATAACCAAGGTAATAATAATATTTTTATTAGGATTGAACTTCTTCACAAAGACACCTCGAATTAATTAGACTCTTGTGTTCAATTTTATCACTAAATGCCGGGAAACAAAAGGCAAGTTGCTCCTCTTAAGCTTTTTTTTAGTAAATAATAGATTCTGTCATTTTTAGCCTGAAAGACAAAACTTTTCCTTTTGTTCATTGGTCAGTCTTTGCTTTGAATAACTGCAATCATACCATCTGAAAAAGAAAATTCAGCGGTATCTGAAAGAAACTCGTTACTTGCATAAGATGTCGGGTATTCAACTGCTTTATTTTCCAATACATACTTACTGCCTTTCAATGTAAGAGCCGAGACGGGCGTCAAACAGCAATAAGCTAGATACTTCATACTTGGAACCTGTCTTACTATATGCTTTCCAGGCAAATAATAAGCCAAATAATTTTGACGATCTCTAATAATAAGCTGATGGGCAAACGGTTTGAATCGAGGTTCCAGACCTAACCAGAGATTGGCTAAAAGATGATCCAATCTTCCGCCTGTGGCGCCGATCAAAGTGACTTCAGCTTGCGGATAACGTTCAAATGTCTTTAAGATCCCCAATTGTGTATCTGTATCGTCTTTTTCTGCGGGTGAACGGGCATACTCTTTGGCTTTTGCAAATACTTCCTCCTGCTCTTCGTTCGACAATGAATCAAAATCACCTACTGCCAGATCTACTGGGTAGCCTGCTTGAAGCAGATACAGCGCACCACGATCTATTCCGATATAGGCATCGTATTTGGTCAGTAGAGGCTGCGGCCAGTTTTCCGGATTACCTCCAGCAGCTAATAAAATTTTCATTTAATCTAATGCCTCTTTTAACCGTTCGATTTGTCCGACTGGATTTTCGGCTCCATAGATATATGATCCTGCAACAAAGACATCCGCCCCTGCATCTTTACAGATTTTTGCTGTTTCTGGAACGATTCCGCCATCTACTTCGATTGCATAAGACCAATTGTTCTCTTTACGTAGATCAGCGAGTTCTGTGATTTTTTCTACCGTTTCTTCAATAAAGCTTTGTCCGCCAAACCCAGGATTGACAGTCATGACCAGCACTTGATTAGCCAAAGGCAAAACATGTTTGATCATGGAGACTGGTGTCCCCGGATTAATAACTACTCCAGCTTTGACACCTAAGCTTTTTGTCATTTGGAGTGCCCGATGGATATGAGGAGTTGCTTCTACATGAACAGTAATGATATCTGCTCCAGCTTTCGCAAATGCTGGAATGTAATTTTCCGGATCAACGATCATCAGATGGACGTCTAGCGGTAATTTAGTGACAGGTCGGATTGCCTGAACAATATTTGGCCCTAATGTGATATTTGGGACAAATTGGCCATCCATGACATCTACGTGGATGTAATCTGCGCCTCCTTTTTCTACTAACTCAATATCTCTTTGCAAATTGGCAAAATCTGCGCTCAAAATGGATGGTGCTATTTTCATTCTTGGTTCCTCCTATTTTCGTTTACCTTCTTTTTTCGTATACATGGGTTTTCTTTTCTCGATTTCTTGTAAGAATTGCAAATAATTATCGTAACGTGTCTGTGCGATACCACCTGTTTCTACTCTATGTTTCACTTCACAGCCAGGTTCTTTGGCATGCATGCACTCTCTAAATTTGCAATGGGCAGAAGCTTCCACAAATTCCGGAAATTGTCTTGGCAATTCTCCTGCTTCGATAGTCAAAAAGTCAATCGAGCTGAATCCTGGTGTATCTGCTACTAACCCACCGTAGATAGGGAGAAGCTCCACATGCCGTGTTGTATGCCGCCCTCTTCCAAGTGCATCAGAAATCTCTCCTGTTGCTAAATTCAGTTCTGGAGATATTTGATTCAGTAGTGTTGATTTTCCTGCTCCAGACTGTCCCATGAAGACCGATAGCCGTTCTGGAAAATAACGGATCAATTCTGTCGTGTCACCTGCATGATTAGGTACAATCACTGGGTAGCCTATCTTAGTATAGGTTTGCTTGATTTCTTCGATTGTTTTCGGATCGTCTGACAAGTCGGTCTTCGTCAAAAAAATGAGCGGTTCGATTGATTCATATTCCAAGGTAACTAGAAAGCGGTCAAGCAGATTATAAGAAAATGCAGGTTCCACGATACTTGTGACAATGATTCCAAGATCAACATTTGTGACTGGCGGGCGAACTAATTGATTTTTTCTCGGCAAGATTTCCAGAAGATAGCCGTCTGTTTGATTTTCACTCTCAAAGATTACCTGATCTCCGACAAGCGGCGTGATTTTCCGATTCCGGAAATTCCCTCTTCCTCTTGTTTGATAGGTCTCTCCGTCTGCGTATACATAGTAAAAACCGCTGATTGCTTTTCTGATTTGTCCTTTGATAAGTGCCACCTCCGTTTTTGTTTATTTTACCATATGAAGAGGAAAGTAGGTGTCGTTCCACGCAAACTTCTCAAAGTAAAGGGCTTGAAAACTAATCAAAAGGGATAGAAAACACAAAAAAGGGACTGCGGCACAGTCCCTTCGAATAAACGGTGTTCCAGAAGTAGCTTCTGTCACAACCTCTTTGTTCTATTTTATTAAAAACTTATTTTGAGCTTTCTGAGGTACTATCTGATGAACTTGTGGTGCTGGAAGATTCTTCTTTGGAAGAGCTGCTCGTACTGCTAGAGCTACTTGAGCTGCTAGAACTGTCTGAAGAATCTTTCTCAGAACTAGAAGACGCTGGATCTGGTCCTTTAGAGTAAATCACGTTTACAACCATTCCTTTGGTAATCGTCGTACCTGCCCCTGGCACTGTACGGATTACTTTGTCCTTATCCACCGTGCTTGAATATTCAGAAGTCTCATGACCGATATATTCTGCACCAATACTAGCCAAATAACTTTGTGCTTCGCTTTTTGTATAGCCGGAGATGTCATTCAGTTTAGGTTCTGTTCCTTGGCTTACGACAAAACTGATGTAAGTTTCTTCTGCTACAACTTCACCTGAGACTGGATCCTGACTAATGATCGAACCCGATGGCACAGTGTCGCTATAGTCATAAGTAGCACTAATATTATTGATATTGAATCCTTGTGTAACAAGCCAATTACGGACAGTTTCGTAGTTTTCTCCTACATGACTACTCAAAGTCACTGTTTCTGGTCCTTTGCTGACTGTGAAAGTAATCGTGTCTGTTTTAGGATCGACTTCTGTATCTTCTGATGGAGATTGCGAAATGATCATTCCGCTTTCTACCTCTGAACTGAATTCCTCTTCTTTTTGAATCAAATCAGCAGAAAATCCTAATTCTTTCAAACTTGCTTCAGCATCTTCATAACTTTTACCACTGTAATCGTCTAATTTGATTTTTTTCGTGCCACTGCTGATATAAAGAGTGACTTCGCGTTTTTGCTTGACTGTCGTTCCCGCTGCAGGGTCTGTCTTCACCACATTGCCTTCTTCGATTTTGTCATCTGCAATTTCTTCTGTTTTTGTTGCTACTTCTAATTTCGCTTTTGCGAGTGTTTCTCTGGCAGAAGCTTCAGAAAGATCAGAAACATCAGGAACAACAACTTCTCCTCGTCCGCCAGAAGCAAAGAATACAGCTGTTCCGATTCCTAAAACAGCGAGGACAGCTAACAGGATCAGCCACCATTTTTTCTGTCCTTTCTTTTTAGGGTCAGGCAGAACTTCTTCCTCTTCCGGCAATGTTTCGTTTCTCGGTTCGTCTTTTGGCAGAGGCATAGATTTGAAAGAATCCGGCATTGGTGTATCTGCCGCAAGCGGTGTGATAACTTTTGTTTCGTTATCCATCGCATGAGGTTGCCATTTTTCTTCGTTTGCACGAGCTGGTGATAATACTGTAGAAAGATCATCAGACATTTCTTCGGCTGACTTGTAACGGTCTGCAGGTTCTTTAGCCGTCGCCCGTAAAATCACATTTTCCAGTGCTTGCGGTACATTTGGATCAAGTGCCTTTATGGATGGAAGATCATCTTGGAAATGTTTTAAAGCAATCGTCACAGCAGATTCGCCGTCAAACGGCACGCTACCTGTCAGCATCTCATAAAGAATGATCCCTAAAGCATAAATATCTGACTGCTTCGTTGCCATACTCCCTCTTGCTTGCTCAGGAGATAGGTAATGAACAGATCCCAACATCGTATTCGTCTGTGTGATCGATGTTTCAGATAAAGCAATAGCAATCCCGAAATCCGTGATTTTTACTACACCTTCGTTATCGATCAATACGTTTTGGGGTTTCAAATCTCGGTGGATGATTTGATGGTTATGAGCTAAAGAAATAGCAGAAAGAATCTGCTGCATAATATTTACTGCTGTTTCATAAGGAACAGGATAATGTGTTTGGATATATCGTTTCAAGTCCATTCCTTTGACGTATTCCATCACTAGGTACTGCATATTGTCTTCTTCACCAACATCGTAAACACTGACAATATTTGGATGAACGAGTTCTGTTGCTGCTAAAGCTTCTCGCTGAAATCGTCGAATCGCGGTTTGATCATTTTGAAAGTCGAATCGTAAGACTTTGACTGCTACATCTCGATCCAAGATCAAATCGTGCGCCAAAAATACATTAGCCATACCACCACTACCGATATTCCCCGTGATTTGATAACGGCCATTTAATTTTTTTCCCAACTCGATCATACACTGTCCTCCTTATATTCGATAAGAAGAACGGTGATATTATCCGCTCCGCCTGCTTCATTGGCACGATCAATCAGCTCAGTTACTTTATGGGATAACGGGCCTTCTTGATTAATGATCGTTCCTATTTCTTCTTCAGATAGCATATTCGTCAAGCCATCTGAACATAACAGCAAGCGATCTTTTAGCTGCCAAAGATGAGTAGAAACATCTACTTCGACTGTTCCTGGCATGCCGACAGAACGTGTTAAAATATTCTTTCTTGGATGGTTCACTGCCATTTCTTCGCTGATTTCCCCTGATTTGACTAGTTCGTTAACTAAAGAATGATCCTCTGTCAATTGCATGATTTTATCTTCGCGAATCAAATACGCTCTGCTGTCGCCAACATTCGCAATCGTGAACCAGTCATCTGACAGAGCTGCCGCTACGATTGTTGTTCCCATACCGTTATATTCCGGCTGTTCTTGTCCTCGCTGATAAATCAGCACATTTTCCTCTTGAATCGATTGAATGAACCACTGGGCGATTTTTTCATCGTCGGCAGCTTCTTGTTCTTCCCAAGCTTCGCCTAGATTTGTTACCGCCATTTGACTGGCAATGTCTCCAGCACGGTGCCCACCCATCCCATCTGCTAATACAGCAAGCTTGAGACCTGAACGGCTAGTAAATACACTGGCATAGTCTTGATTGGTGTTACGTCGTCTTCCTACATCTGATTGATATTCAATCTGCATTTTTTCACCTCATTACTTTTTGCGCAAACAACAAATGAAAAATCCATCTGTGTAAAACTGATGCGGATACAAAGTCAACATTTTCTCTACGATTGATGATTGTAGCATAGGATCGGTCAAAACATCAATCCTCTCAAAATCAGGGTGTGTTTCCAAGAAAGCAGAAACAACGTCTTGGTTTTCTTCTTTTAAGATCGTACAAGTACTATAAGTCAGAATACCGGAAGACTTTAAAGCTGGTGCGCAGCTTTCTAAAATTTCCAATTGGATTTTTGGTAAATTCGCTAATTCATCCGGCTGTTTTTTATAACGGATATCTGGTTTTCGCCGAAGGAGCCCTAGACCTGAACAAGGCGCGTCTACTAAAATCCGATCGAACTGCTCTGGTTCAAACTGCTTGCTGACTTCTCTAGCATCCATCTTTTGAGCGTAAACAGCAGAAGAGACACCCAGACGTGTTGCATTTTCTTCAATGAGTTTGACTTTGTGTTCATGTACATCTAAAGCAATCACTTCCCCACCACATGAGGGATCCAAAAAAGAAGCAATATGTGTCGTCTTACCTCCGGGTGCTGCACAGGCATCTAAGACATGATGTTCATGCTCGATTTGCATAGACGGCGCTACAAGCATCGAACTTTCATCTTGGATCGTCATGACGCCATCGTGGAACAATGAGCTAGAAGCTAAATGCCCTTTTTTCGCTACTATACCGCATGGACTGACTTGGCTTTTTTCAGCTGTGATCTCTTCTTCTTGCAAAACAGTGATGGCCTGATCTCTGGAAAGTCGGCGTGTATCTACTCGGGCACTAGCATGGCTAGGCTGATATAGCGATAAACCGAGCTTTTCAGTTTCTTCGTAACCGATTTGATCCACCAACCGCTTCGTCATCCATAGAGGCAGGCTGATTTTGACAGAAAGTCTTTCGATAGGATCAGCAATGCCTTGCAGATCTGGTGCTCCTTGACGCTGATAATTCCTCAAAACACCATTTACAAATTTTCCTGTCCCAGGATTTCCTTTTACTTTCGCGATTTCGACCGCCTCGTTTAAAATAGCATGTGCAGGGACTTTATCTAAAAATTCTAATTGATATACAGAAAGATAAAGAAGCGTCTTGACCCAGTCATCCACTTTTTTTGCTTTAGCGATCAATGGTGCAACGTAAAATTCCAATAGTCGCTGATGGCTAATCGTACCGTAGATCAATTCTGTAAATAGACCCACATCTTTTTGATTTAGCTCGCTTTGTTTGATCATCTCATTCAACAAAAGATTCGAGTAGGCGCCACCCTTGTTCACTCGCTCTAATGTCAGTAATGCCATATATCGTACAGATTTTTTCATTTTTTTAGGGATTTTTTTCATTATTTCACCTGCTGACCAATCTGAACTTGCTGACCGCTTCCGTTAAGAAAATCGTGTACGGCTTGTTTTCCTTTACCAGCTGGCTGTAATTCATTGATGGCTAATACAGTCTGTTTACCGCAAGCAATCCATAGATTTTTTTTGTCTTTTCGGATGATCGTGCCTGGTGCTTCGTCTGTACTTTCTGCCAGTACTTCAACTGATAATAATTTCCAGCGTGTACCTTCATAAGTCGTGAATGCAATCGGCCAAGGACGCATCCCGCGTACTTGGTTGTCGATTTCTTCTGCAGTTTTATGCCAATCGACCGCTTCTTGTTCACGTGTGATGTTTGGCGAAAAAGTGGCTTTTGACTCGTCTTGAGGAACTGGTTTTTGTCCATTCAAAATATTAGGCAATGTTTCTAGCAATAGCTTTCTTCCTAAAAGGCTGAGCTTTTCAAACATCGTCCCCACATCATCTTGTTTAGTGATTGGCATGCTTTCTTGCGCATAGATTCCGCCTGCATCCATTTTTTTGATCATTTCCATGATCGTTACACCAGTTTCTTTCTCCCCATTCATGATGGCATAATGAACAGGCGCACCTCCCCGATATTTAGGAAGTAAAGAAGCATGGACATTGATTGCCCCTAATTTTGGCACTTGCAATAACTTTTCAGGCAAGAACTGGCCAAACGCCGCAGTGACGATCAAATCAGGTGCCAATTCAATGATTTCTTCCATTTCTGGCGAACCGGAGATTTTCTCTGGTTGCAACACACGGATACCGTGCTTTAGAGCAGCTTCTTTTACCGGTGTCGGCGTAATTACTCGTTTCCGCCCAACTGGACGGTCGGGCTGTGTGACTACTGCCTGGATCTCGTAGCCTGATTCTATCAGCCCTTCAAGAATTGGCACAGAAAAAGCAGGTGTGCCCATAAATACTAACTTAGTCATCAAGATGTTCCTCCATATATTCTTCAAGTTCTTCTTCCGGGATCTGCTGTACCATTTTCTCAATGAACAGAATACCGTCTAAGTGATCGATTTCATGCTGGAAGGCACGGGCTAAATAGCCGAAAGCTGTCACTTCTATCTCTTCTCCATCTCGGTCATAATAGCGTACAGTCACTTCATCTGCTCGCTTGACTGTTCCATAGACATGCGGAATACTGAGACAGCCTTCTACGTCCATGCTTTCACCTTTTGCTTCAATGATTTCTGGGTTTATCAGTTCGAATTTTTCGCCTTCATCTACTTCGATCACAGCGATTCTCTTGTTTTTTCCTACTTGAGGAGCAGCAATCCCTATTCCGTCATTCGCAATCATCGTCTCATATAAGTTGTCTAACAAAGCAATCGTTTCATCCGTGATCACGTCGATTGGCTGAGCAGGTCTTTTTAATTTATCATTAGGGTGGATCAATATAGGATAGCGCATAAGTTGGTCCTTTCTTAAATAAAGTTTAATGGTTCGTTGTCAATTGCCACAAAAAGACCTTGCCGCTGTTCTTTCTGGCTTCCATTCAAGATTTCATCCAAAACATGAGGAAGATTCGGCTCATGTTTATATTTGATGATCAGTTGATAATAGTATCGATTTTTCACTCTCAAAATCATGCTGGGTGTTGGTCCTAGTAACAAACTTTGAGGACTTAATACTTCTTTTAGCTGATTGGCAATCTGAAAGATTTTCTTTGCCGCCACTTGTTCTTCAGGATGGCTGGCAGTTATTTTCACAGTAAAGTAATACGGAGGGTAACCTCCACGATGCCGTACATGCATTTCCTGCTGATAAAACTGTTCATAGTTTTGTTTTTTAGCCAATTCTATAGCGTAATGCTGAGGATTGAACGTTTGGATCACGACTTCGCCTAGTTTTTCCGCTCGTCCTGCTCGTCCTGAAACTTGGGTCAGCAATTGGAATGTATGCTCGCTAGAACGAAAATCCGGTAAATTCAGGGAGGTATCGGCATTCAACACGCCAACTAATGTGACTTCTGGAAAATCCAAGCCTTTAGCGATCATTTGCGTCCCTAATAAAATATCTGCTTCTTTTGCACCGAATTTTTGTAAAATCTGTTCGTGTGCCCCTTTTCTTCGGGTGGTATCTACATCCATACGCAAAATCCTAGCTTGCGGATAAAGTTCTCGGAGTTCCTCTTCTACTTTTTGGGTGCCTGTCCCATAGTAGCGGATTTTGTTGCCCCCACAATTGGGACAGCGATTAGGAATAGGTTCTTCGTGTCCGCAATAATGACAGCGCATCGAACGTGTATCCATATGCAAGGTAAGAGAGATATCGCAATTAGGGCATGGGAGAACAAATCCGCAGTCTCTGCACATCACAAAAGACGAATATCCTCGACGATTGAGCAGTAGGACAGTTTGTTCTTTTTTGTCTAACCGATCTTGTATCTTTTCCTGCAAATTAGCAGAAAAAGTAGAGGTCCGATGATTCTGAAACTCTTCACGCATGTCTACGATCTCAATAGCTGGAAGTTGTGCAGCTACTTTAGCTCGGTGGTTCAACTGCAATAACTGATACACGCCTTTTTGAGCTCGTGCTCTTGATTCCAAAGAGGGTGTCGCACTTCCAAGGACTATTGGGCAATGATGGTATTTACTGCGCCAAATAGCTAAATCTCTCGCATGATAACGCGGCGTCTCATCTTGTTTATAACTTGATTCATGTTCTTCATCGATAATGATCAATCCTATATTTTTCAGCGGAGCAAAAATAGCAGAGCGCGCGCCTACTACTACTTGTGCTTCTTCCCGCTCGATCTTGCGCCATTCATCATATTTTTCACCTTGGGAAAGTCCGCTATGTAAGACCGCAACTGATTCACCGAAGCGTCCTTTGAATCGCTCGACCATTTGCGGAGTCAATGCGATTTCAGGCACTAACATAATAGCCGTTTTATTTTCTGACAAAACATCAGCGATTGATTGAAGATATACTTCTGTTTTTCCACTACCGGTGATTCCCTCTAGCAAAAAGACCTGATCTTTTTGTTGCTGACCTGCTGTGATGATTTGTTCGACAGCATTTTTTTGTTCTGCATTCAGTTCCAATGCCGTCGTTTGGTCAAATACTCGGTCTTGATAAGGGTCTCGATAACGTTCTGATTCTACAAACTCCAGCCAGCCCTTTTCTTTTCCTTGATTCAAGACAGCAGTACTGATTTCTTTATCTTTGAAATAAGCGATTGGTTCTTCTTGGCTCAGTTCAGATAAACACAAAAGAAGCTCTTTTTGTTTCTTGGCATTTTGCCGTAATTTTGCCCATTCTTCTTCGATTTGTTTTTCAGTTAATAGGGAACGGACCAAACGAATCGTTTTTACTTTATTTCGTGTATGGACTTCGTATTTGATATCTACTAATTGCTCTTGGCGCCAACGAATCAACTGAGAAAGGCTGCCTTCTTCTTCTGCTTCTTTCCAGGAAATCACTTCCCGTTGACCAAACAATGCCTGAATTTCTGGTGTATCTGCCAAAGGATAGATCAATTTATCATATTCTGCTTTCATCACACTCGGAAGCATCGTTTGTAGACAAGTGATTTTGAATGCATAAGTGATCTTTTTCATATAATCAGCTAATGAAAGTAATTCTTCATTGACCACTGGGGCAAGGTCCAGCAAACGGATCACTGCCTTCAACGATGGGTTAGCTGATTCTTCTGATTTTTGGATAGCCATAACAAATCCTTGGACATGACGATTGCCATTACCAAAAGGGACCTCTACCCGCATCCCGACTTGCAAAGCTGTTTCCATTTCAGAGGGAACCAGATAGGTGAATGGCTGATCGGTCTGCATAGTAGGTACGTCCACAATGACTTCAGCTGTTAATGTCATGGTTCGTTTCCTCCTTTTTTTGTCTTTTCATATCAAGCGACAAAAAGTTCCTTGCCTATTTTACTAGAGATCGCTGGATTTGTCTTATTTTCTGCCAAATCCTAACAAAAAATTAACAGCGGATAAGAAAAAAAAGAACTGTGTCAAAAAGTTCAGACACAGCCTTTTCTACCAGACAATAAGAGGCGAATGTTTGAAAAGGAAACAGCTGGGTTTGCTTTTCTTTTTAGATGCTCGCTCTACTTTTCTTTATTACATTTTTTGCTCTTCGCGGATACGTGATTCCAATTCGTGTTGTTCACGCTCTTTTTGAGCTTGACGTTCCTCTTCTTCCATCTTCAAACGTTCACGTTTTAATTCAGGATGGGGATCATTGACTACATTCCCTGCATCGATTTCTTCTAAAGCTTGACCAACGCTTTTTACTGAATCAAAAGAATCTAGTGTAGGTTGTGCACTTGCATCCAACTCATGCGCGCGTTTGCTTGCTAAAATTACTAGAGAATATTTTGAATTTACACGATCTAATAGTGAGTCAATTGAAGGTTTTAACATCATAAGACTACATCTCCTTTAACATTTTAATATATTTACCGATTACGCGATCTACTCGAAAATGTTCACTGGCAATAATGTGTTTGATTCGTTCAACTGCTAGCGGCACTTCATCATTTACAACAGCATAGTCGTAAAGAGCCATCATTTCGATTTCTTCTTTTGCAACTTTCATTCGTTCTTCGATTACTTCATCTGCATCTGTTCCTCGGCCTACGATCCGTGATTTTAATTCCGCTAAATCTGGCGGAGTCAAAAAAATGAATACACCATCGGGCACTTTTTCTTTGACTTGTTTTGCTCCTTGGACTTCAATCTCCAAGAAAACATCTTTTCCTTCATCCAATGTCTTGTTGACATATGACAAAGGCGTTCCATAATAATTCCCGACATATTCTGCGTATTCCAGCATCTCTCCAGCTTCGATCATTGATTCAAACTCTTCTTTGCTTCGGAAGAAATAATCAACGCCTTCGACCTCCCCTTCACGCATTTTACGGGTAGTCATTGAGATTGAATACTGAAAATCATTATCCTCACTCTCAAAAATTGCTTTTCGTACTGTGCCTTTTCCTACACCGGATGGACCAGACAACACGATTAATAATCCACGCTCTGACATGACGACGTCCTTTCAACTAGTCTTTTTGTACTTATCGTTTATTTTGCACTTTTTTTCTGCAACTTTCAAGGTTATCTTTAATTATAGCTAGAAATTGGTAAAAAAGCTACCCTGTACCAAGAGGTCGTAAAAAAGCTGCCCTGCATCAAGTAATAAGAACAGCCAAATAAAAATGGCTTCTCACATTTTTGCATAAATTTAGCTTCATACCGAGAAAATGGTTTTTGAACATCACTTATTCAAAATAAAAAAAGGTTGTGACACGAATTTTGTCACAACCTTTAAATGTATTCCTAGAGCAAAGAAGCTAAGCGTAGAAATGCAA
Source organism: Enterococcus sp. HMSC076E04 (assembly GCF_001814285.1). NCBI lineage: Bacteria > Bacillati > Bacillota > Bacilli > Lactobacillales > Enterococcaceae > Enterococcus > Enterococcus sp. HMSC076E04. The sequence goes on from NZ_KV815613.1 coordinate 36,917, forward strand.
TTCTGATTATTTATTGTATTTCTTTGTTCAGCATCCTTGCTAAAAGCCCATATTGGACAAAGTATTCACTACACCCATGATCTCATCTTTTCGAGAACGTGCTTTTTCTGTCGGATCTTCTACCTCTTCTGTGTCGATTCGAACAATAAATTTCCGATTCATCGTCACGTAAGCACCGTCGTTGATCAAAATAAACAGTTCGTTCTCAGTATAGTCTGCACAGGCATCTTTCCATACGTCAAAGCCGTTTTTTTCAGAAGGGATATCCCGTTTAACAACAGTTTTTCCACTTAATTCGTGGAACGTTACGTCATAGTATTTCATTGTCTCTACCTCTTTCGTCATTCAATATTTTGGACCTGTTCTCTGATTTTTTCTAAGATCGTCTTGGATTGGACGACTTGATTTTTAATTTCGATTGCATTTGATTTGGAACCGATCGTGTTGATTTCCCGATTCATTTCCTGGATCAAAAAATCTAATTCTCGCCCTACAGGACATTGCGCCTCGATAAGTTCATCTAGTTTTTGGACATGGATTGCCAAACGGTCCAGTTCCTCGTGGATATCTCCACGTTCCAGCAAGATAGCCAACTCCGTCAGCAACCGTTGCTCATCCACTTTCGCTCCAAGAAATTCCTCCAGCTTTTTTTGATACCTTAATTGAAATTCCTGTTCATAGATGTCTACAAAACTATTGAGTTTTTTTAGTACTTGTTTGAATTCTTCCGTGTTCTTTTTCAGCACTGAAGCTAAGGCTTGTCCTTCTTTTTCTCGACTGGCTTCAATAGAATCAAGTGCACTTTTCAATGTATCTAGAGCTAACTGTGCCAATTCTTCCATGCTCTCTTCCGGTTTTTCTTCTACCGTTACGAAGTTTTCATCCAGCGCGAAGCGTTCCGCCAGCCGACGAATTGACACTTGATTTTGACTCCCGTATCGTTGTTGAATCCCGTCTGTCAATTGGGTGATAAGTGAATCAATCAATTCCCAGTTGATGACGATCTGCTTTTCATTTTTGCCAATATAAGCTAGATTCACAAATACCTCGATCCGTCCGCGGCTTAACTGCTGTTTGATAAGCTGACGAAAATCGTTTTCAATAAAGTTCAGGATTTTAGGACTTCGTATTTGGACATCTAGAAAACGCTGATTGACACTTTTTATTTCGATATCTAGCTGATATGCTTTTGTTTCGCGGATGGCTTTGCCAAAACCAGTCATACTTTTCATTCGACAGGGTCCTTCCTCATTACATATTTTCTATTGCTTTTTGCAGTTGTTCAAACTCTTCGTTCGTCAGTGTCAGCCCTTTCCCCATCTTTTCATGGTCGGGTGCCCAATCTCGAAGATCGAATTTTGGCGGACGACCATTCCAGCTGACTAAGTTCAGCTCTTTACGCCATCCTTTGTTGTTTTCTGATAAAACAGCGATTTCTTCTACGATTTCATATGAAAATTCTTGTGCCATGGTTGTTCCTCCTTGAGATAATATAAATATAGGATCAGTAATGTGTCAACTGGCTGTTCAAGCAGTTCACGCTGCAAACGATCCTTACATTTTTCTTGCAGCAGTTTTTCAAAATAAACGGCTTTCGTGCGTTCATTTTGTATTTTCTGCTGATATTTTCGATACCTCCGCCATTCTTCTGTACTTAATTGACCAACTTGTGCCAATAAATCGTCTGGCATACTTTTTCTATCTTGTTGGCAGATCATTTGAAACATCCAATCTACTTCATAGACTTTGTTTGGCAATAAAAAATGTTTTTTTGCTAAAAGTTCCAGCATCGCCAGTCCGCATGTTTCTGGTTCGACCCTGTTCTTATATATATTACGCAGTTTTTGCCAAAATTTTATGGTTTTGAAAAAAGATAGCTCTAACTGAAGTTCTTTTATTAAGTAAGATAAAAATCCACGCCAGCATGTTCCTGCTTGTTTGACAGAATCAAATGTATACCAATTCCCGTAGTAACAGCCTAATCGTTTTTTCATTTCCAGATAGCCTAATTGTAAATTTAATTGGTTTCTTTGGCTATCAAAAAGCAGAAAGCTGCCAAGCGTCCACAATGTTTGACATTTCCAATGGATAAACGTATCTGGCACACGGATTCTTTTCGCTGGCCCTGGTCCTTGCACATCCACGACAAACGCCTCTGTTGCGCCTTCGTTAATCGCGATATCAATAGGAATTTTGTTACGATATCCACCATCTGCATATTTATTTTTTCCGATCTTTCGGTAAGCCATAGCAGGATAAAATGAAGCAGAGGCAAGTATCCAATCTGGTATTTCTTCTGTTTTTGTTTGTTGGATAGCAGTCACTACTTCCGCTAGTTCTGGCAATTTAGTAGACACCGTGTATAAACGTATTTTGGAATTGTATTTGAGCAAAGACAAATCTAAATTTTCCTTGACCAGCTTTTCCAATGGCGCAGACGAAACCCCACCTTCAACTAGTGCCGTTTTCGTCATTTGGCGTCTTTCTTGATAGAAACGTTCACGCAAGTCTTCTACGTCAGCCATTTCTGGTAACGCAAGCACTTGTCTGGTTGATAGCTTTTTCCATAAACCCAGAGCTTTTTCCATGTCTCCTTGTAAAATCAATGCGCCGTTCAGCGCACCTACCGAGGTCCCAGTGATGATTTCAAATTGGATGTTATGTTCCTTCAGCGCCTGCCATACACCAATCTGATAGGCACCGTGTGCTCCCCCTCCTCCTAATACAAGTGCTGTGTGATAGACCAGCTTTTTATTTAGTTGCATGGTTCCTTGATAGCCGTTTTTATGAAAAATACGCAACCATTCTTCTGATAGAGGAGATTGAAATAAAAAACAACAGTTTTCTTTAATAAAAAAACGAGCGCAAGCTTCCATATGCTGAAAAAGTTTTTGCCATTCAAAAGTTACGCCTTCGATCAGCAAGTTATTAAAAATAACATCTTCTCTACTTTTATCAATAGTAAAATAGATGGTATATTTTTTTGATACTGCTTCAAAGGCACATTGCTTTTTTGCAGAACGCCAAAATGCTTCTCTACTTTCTTGATGGCTTTGAAAAAACGGAAGAGGTTGTTTTGCTTGGTTGATACGCGAATACAGCGACATTTTCTGTGAAAAGTAAACTTTTTTTATCTCCATCGCTTTCTCCTTTTTCTTCAAGTATACCAGTACGTCGAAAAAAGTTCATGAGTATCGTATTCGACTTTGGATATTCCATAAGAAAACAATTCATAAAACCACCTTTAAATAAAAAATACAAAAATTAATTGAAAATGAGAGTATTTTCAATGAAAACGTGATTTTGTAATGGAATTTTAAAATAAAAGAAACAAGCTTTTTTTATGCAAATGTTGTAAAATAAAAGAGATTAAGAGGAAATAAGAGGAGGAACATGATGACTGAGTCAGTTTATGTACATATTGATACCACAAGTAATGCTGTTTTAACAAAAGGACTGACTGCTACTGATTTTGCAAACAGTATCGTGCATTTTCCTCAAAACTTGCTCTTGCTTGATCCATCTGCTTCTGCTGGAGAATACGAATCTCATACAGGACTGAAAGTAATCCGTGGTACAGAAAATATCCAGCGTTTCTTTTCCTCTTCTCGAAACAGGCGTGGATTCGATGAATTGAAATGGATCGACTTTACTGATTTAACGATGCTGAAAGAATTGACACCTTTAGAAATTTCAGAATTGTTATATTTTGGCCATATGAAAACACACCTCCACTCACCATTTTTTTATAAGCTACAAAATAATTTCGTGTACTTCGATCTGAACGATCAATTGAACCGAATTTATTATCGCTATTTAGATGAATTTTACAGGATTTTTGCTAGTAAATTAAGTTCTATCCTGTCAGATAAGATCAATGTAAAAAAATCCTTTTTTAAAAAGGAAACTCCTGTTGAAAAAATCAGTGTGGAATTATTGAAAGAAATGCGTAATTTAATGCAGGAAGGGATCATTTTTTCTTTTGATCAAGTTGGTTTGATCGATGACGAATACCGTATTCCTATTTATGTGATTGAGGACTATATTTGGAAATTGAAAGGTACTCGGTATCGGGAAGAAGAAGTCGTCGCTACTTTAATCTACTCTGGCAACGATCGACGCTGGCAATTGGTAGAAGATGCCGGTCTTTCTTATCTGCCATTGAAGTGAATCTATTTCTTACCGAAAAACAAAAAGGAAACAAGGAACTTAGGACATGATTCTGTCTCAAGTTTTTTGTTTCCTTTTTTATTTAAAGATTCTGTCGTTTATCTGGCACAAAAAGCGATGGAATCGTTTGTTGGATCCCTAATAAAACGATCATCGTCACAATCGCTGTGCTCAACCCGCTAGCACCATTCATTACGAAAGAAAAGAGCCAAGGATTCATCCCCCATAGTGCATAGGCTCCCCAGAAAACAACTCCCGCAATAAAATGCCAAAAATATCTGGAAAGTGCGCCAATCAATGCACCAAACACTATGTTTTTTCTGATTTGTTTCGTATTTCCATCTGCATAGCTTTTTTGGACATTTGAAGCCATGAGCCCTGCTGCACCTGCAAAAGTATAAGCAATCGGATACTCAATCAACACTTGAACGACACTTAAATAATAAACTTGTCCCAACGGAAAGTGTAAGATCCCCCAAATGAAACCTGCTAGCATCCCTGCCTTTGCCCCTCTTCTTAACGCAAAAAGCGTCAACGGAATCTGCCCTAATGAAATAGAAAAACTGCTGCCGATCTGGATTGGTATCAATGACAGCACCATCGCTAACGCTGCAACAATCGTTCCTTCTACCCAAACTCTATTTTTTCCCATAAAAAAACTTCCTCCTTTGAATAAAAAAGTCACAAAGGAGGAAGCAGCTTTCGAAAATTTTCAAACAGCTGTTTTTTCACAATTCCTACGCTCGCATAACCGAAACAGGTACGAAGGGTTTAGAAATAGATTCAATCTCAGCCCAATTGGACTCCCCTTTGTGAGTTTATTTATTATTTATTTTTTGTTTCAAATAATGGACTAACTGGTTTGTTTTCATGGATACGTTTGATTGCATCTCCCATTAGTCCGCCAACACTTACTTCATCGATTTTATCGATTTTACGATCTTCTGGAAGATAGATCGAGTCTGTGACAACTAGTCGCTCGATAGCTGAATCTTCTATTCTTTGTAAAGCAGGACCAGATAATACTGGATGGGTACATGAAGCATACACACTTGTTGCACCAGCTTCTTTCAAAGCATTGGCAGCCAATGTGATCGTACCTGCTGTATCGATCATATCGTCGATCAGTACACAAGTTTTGCCTTTGACTTGACCAATGATGTTCATTACTTCTGCAACATTTGCTTTTGGACGGCGTTTGTCGATGATCGCAATCGGAGATTTCAAGAATTCCGCTAATTTACGTGCTCGTGTAACGCCACCGTGGTCTGGTGAAACAACGACAACATCATCGCCTTTGATTCCTTTTTCCAAGAAATAATTAGCAATAAGTGGCGCACCCATCAAATGATCGACGGGAATATCAAAGAAACCTTGGATTTGGACTGCATGAAGGTCCAAAGTCAGCATTCGTGTTGCACCGGCTTTTTGGATCATGTTTGCTACTAATTTCGCTGTGATTGGTTCCCGTGCACGTGCTTTACGATCTTGACGCGCATAACCATAATAAGGCATGACTACGTTGATTGTTTTTGCACTTGCTCGTTTCAGTGCATCAATCATGATCAGCAACTCCATCAAGTTATCATTGACTGGGCTGCTCGTTGATTGGATCACATAGACATGCGATCCACGAATACTTTCTTCAATGTTTACTTGAATTTCTCCATCACTAAATTGAGTAACAGATGATTTTCCTAACTCGACACCGACTGCTGCTGCAATTTTCTCTGCTAATGGGCGATTGGAATTTAACGCAAAAATTTTTAATCTTGGGTCAAAGTAATGTTTTGACATGGGGACCTCCACTTTCTTTTTCACAACTCTAGAATTCTACCTAATAAATAGTAGTCATATTTTTTAAATAAATCAAGTGATTTTGCAAAAGTCTTAGTTTAGATAAGGGAGTTTTTTTGCATATCCTTCTTTATTGACTTGTCTTGCTCTCGCAATTGCCAGCGCATATTCTGGAATATCGTCTGTAATTGTTGACCCGGCAGCAATCGAACTGTTTTTAGCTACCTCGACAGGTCCGATGATATTCGTGCTAGAACCAATAAAGCTGTGGTCGCCGACAGTCGTATGATGCTTGTTCTTTCCATCATAGTTGACAAAGACAACACCACATCCGACATTGATCTCTTCTCCCAACGTAGCATCACCAACATACGTCAAGTGACCGACTTTCGTTCCTTTGCCGATTTGAGCATTTTTCACTTCCACAAAGTTTCCGATATGGACGTTTTCGCCAATTTCAGCTTTTGGTCGTAAATGTGCATAAGGTCCCACATCTGCATGTTTCTTGACATGGCTGCTTTCAATGACTGAGTTTTCAATGACGACGTGATCCTCAATCCTACTGTCTACGATTTTTGAATGTGCCCCGATGACACAATCAGAACCGATGACTGTATTGCCTTGGATTTGTACACCTGCTTCAATCAATGTGTCTGGACCAATCTCTACGCCTGCATCGATGTATGTCGTTGCTGAATCGACAAAGCTTACGCCATTGACCATATGCATCTGGTTGATCCGCTTTCTCATGATCTCATTTGCTTTAGCTAACGCGATCCGATCATTGACTCCCATTGATTCTTCGAAATCATCTGTTTGATAAGCAGCAACTGTATTGCCTTCTTCTTTTAAGATTTCGATGATATCTGTCAGATAGTATTCACCTTGAGCATTGTTTGTTCCGACTTTGCTTAACGCATCGAACAAAGCTTCGTTGTCAAAACAGTATGTTCCTGTATTGATTTCTTGTACAAGTGCTTCTTCTGGTGTTGCGTCTTTTTGTTCCACGATTTTTTCTACGATCCCAATATGGTCACGAATGATCCGACCATATCCTGTTGGGTTTTCTGCTTGTGCCGTCAAGATCGTCGCACTTGCATTTTTTCCTTGGTGATATTCAAAAAGATTGTTCAGCGTTTCAGTAGTCAATAATGGTGTATCGCCACTGATAACTAACGTCGTTCCTTTTTTTCCTTCCAAGAAAGAAGCGGCTTGCAAAACAGCATGTCCTGTTCCCAATTGCTCCGCCTGTAACGCATATTTACTGCGTTCTCCTAGTTGTGCTTTGACTTGTTCTGCTCCGTGTCCAACGATGGTAATCACTTCATCTGGTTTCGTTTCACTGACCCGATTGATGATATGTTCTACCATAGGTTTACCAGAGACGGGATGTAAAACTTTATATAATTTTGACTTCATGCGGGTACCTTTCCCTGCCGCCAAAATAATTGCATAACGTGCGTCCAACTGCGTCACTCCTAAATATAGTTTGCTGATTTCAGTTTATCCCAGTATACCCATTTTTTCAACAAAACAAGTGATTTTCTTTCATCACGGTGTTCTTTGGATAAAAAAATAGATAGACCATAAAGGGCCTATCTATTGGGTAACCGGCGCTCTCCTACCAACCCCTCAGTCACAAGTCACACTACTCATAAAACATGAAAAGCTGTTTTTTGAAATCGTTTCTTGTGACTTAGAGTTAAACGGTAGGCTTACAACCTCTAGATAAACGGTGTTCAAAAGCCAGTTTCTCGGTATTAAGCCAAATTTATGCAAAAATGTGGAAAGCCATTTTCACAAAATTTTTCTTAATACTCGAAACTAAGCGGCTTTTTCACAACCTCTTATTCTGAAAAATAATTTCCCGGCACAACCGTGATATTTTTCGTTTGAGTATCTACATCTTTGACATAAAGCAGTGACGTATAATCATCGATAGCGCGATGTCCGTTGAATTTCGATTCGGCAAATACAGTGATGCCAACAAGTTCTGATTCGAATTCTTCGATCAAGCTCTTCATTCCGTTGACTGTTCCGCCGCCTTTCATGAAATCATCCACTACAAGGACACGTGAACCACGTTTCAAGCTTCTCTTAGACAATTCCATTTTTTCAATTCTTTCAGAAGAACCGGACACATAGTTGACACTGACTGTTGATCCTTCTGTTATTTTTGAGTCTCGGCGTACAATAACGAATGGTGCATTCAGATAATAGGACACAGCTTGGGCAATAGGTACGCCTTTTGTGGCCACAGTCATTACAGCATCGATTTTTTCACCAAGGTATTTAGAAGCAATGATTCTCCCAACTTGACGCAGCAGTTCAGGTTCTCCTAACAAATCAGAGAGATAAACATATCCTCCTGGAAGCAGACGATCTTGTTCTGATAGACGTTCTGCTAGAGATTCAATATATTTTTTCGCCTCTTCATATGAAATTTCAGGGATGAACAATACACCACCTGCAGCACCTGGGATTGTTTCCAAGGTACCATACCCTCGTTCTTTAAATGTTTTCTTGATGATTCCCAAATCTTCACTGATGGAAGATTTAGCAGATTCATAACGTTCGGCAAAGCTTGTTAAGGAAATCAATTCATGCGGGTGATTCAATAAATACTGTGTCATGTCAACCAGACGTTCACTGCGACGTACTTTCACCTATTCCAACTCCTTTTAAGAAATTTTATCGTTTTACATTATATAAGTTTTTCTTCAAAAATTCGAGCATTTTATGAAAAAATAAGAAAATAGTTCGGTATTTATTAAAATAAAAAGAAGCCTATAAAAAATTTTTCGTTTTTATCAGGCTTCTTTTCTTTATCATTCAGTTATTTTTTCTTCTAAAGGCAACCAATATTCGTTTGATGATATTTACAATCAGGAACAAAGCAATAAAGACTAATGTGATTGTTGCTCCTGGAGGGGTATCTAGATAAAACGAGCTAGTCAATCCTGACAGCATCCCTAGAAATCCGACACAAACACTGATAGCAATCACAACATTGAAACTTTTACCTAACCGCATACCGATTGCTGCAGGAAGAACCATGATTGCGGATATCAAAAGTGCACCGGCAATCGGGATCATCACAGCAATAGCTACACCAGTAATCACATTGAACATCATTGACATCAAATGAACGGGTAATCCATCCACATGGGCGGTATCCTCATCAAAAGTCAGAACATACATCGGACGTTTGAATAAAAAGAACAATATACCGATCGCAACGAATAAGATTCCTAAAAAGATGACTTGCTCCCAAGTAATGGTCACGATCGAACCAAACAGATAAGATTGGATGCTTGTTGCAGAATTCCCGCCACTCAGATTCATTAATACTAAAGCTAGCGCTAAACCGCCAGCCATTAAAATGGCAATGGAGATTTCCGAATAGGTTCGGTAGATCGTTCGCAGATATTCCAATATCACAGCTGCTAGCACAACGACTAGCATGGTCGTAAGTGTAGGATTAAGGTTCAAAAAGAATCCTAACGCTACCCCTGCTAAAGAGACATGAGAAAGTGTATCAGCCATCAGCGATTGTCTTCTGATCACTAAAAACACACCTAGCATCGGGGCGATCCCCGCTATGAAGATAGCCGCAAGAAAAGCTCTTCTCATGAATTCATATGAAAGCAACGCCATTGAGAATCCTCCTTTCTCACCAGTCGGATCTGTCTGTCCGCATACTGTTTGATATCTTCATGATCATGAGTGATCATTAGAACTGATTTCCCATGGACATGGGCACTATGTCGAAGAAGGCGATAAAACTCATTTCGAGACTCTTCATCCATTCCTGTTGTTGGCTCATCAAGGACAAATAAGTCAGGATCAGTAGCAAAAATACGTGCTAAGCTGATCCGCTGCTTTTGTCCGCCAGACAATTCACCTATCCGCCGGTTTCGCATATCCCACATCCCAACAGCTTCTAGAGCCCGCTGTACATGTTGATGATCTTTTTCAGAGAGACGCTTGAACCAGCGGCCTCTTGGGTATCTTCCTGATCGGACTAATTCGATCACCGTACTTGGAAAACCTGCATTGAAAGATGCAACTTGTTGGGGAATATAGCCGATACTTAATTTTTTTCCCTCTTGATTTTTCTCAGCAATCTTTATCGTTCCTTTTGAAGGTTTCAGTAATCCTAACGATGCTTTCACCAAGGTTGACTTGGCTGCTCCATTTTCTCCAGTCAAAATGACAAATTCACCCGCGTCTACATGATAGGAGACATCTTCTAGTACTGGTTCATCATCATAATAAAAGGTCAAATCAGATATTTCGATGTAACGCACCTTATAACCTCCATTCTAGACTTAATTGATACTTTCTTTTAAAGCTTCCAGATTTTTTTCCATGACAGAAATATAATTTTCGCCTGCTTTGATTTGTTCATTGGTCAAGCTTTCTAAAGGATTCAACACCTCTAACTTCACACCCGTTTCATTCGATAATGTCTCTGCCACCTTCGAAGAGGCATTTTCTTCAAAGTAAATCACTTTGATGTTGTTTTTCTTCACAAATTCTTTTAGTTCAGCTAAGCGGCTTGGTGTTGGTTCCTGATCTGGCGAAACACCTGAAATCGCCACTTGTTCTAAGTTGTATTGATTCGCTAAATAGGCAAAAGCAGCATGCTGAGTGACGAATGTGCGGTTTGTTGCATTTTTGAGTTCTTCGGAGTATTTTTGATCCAGTGCTTCAAGCTTTTTGATATAAGCATCAGCATTCTTCGTAAATATTTCCTTTTTATCTGGATATTTTTCGCCTAATTCTCCAGCAATCGTTCTGACTTCTTTTATAGCTAATACCGGATCGAGCCAAACATGGGGATCATATTCATGCGCATGATCATGTCCTTCTTCTGATTCTTCGTGTTCGTCTGCTTCTTGAGATTCTAAGCGGTCAATTCCTTTAGCTGCTTCGATCATCAAGGTCTGTTTGCTGTCCACTGAATCCTTCAACGAATCCACGAAAAATTCCATGTCTGAACTATTATACACGAAAACATCTGCATCGGAAATTTCTGCTCTTTCTTTTGCGCTTGGTTCAAAATCATGAGGCTCCGTTCCGGCAGGGATCAAAAGTTTCACGTTTCCTTCGTCCCCTACGATCTCTTTTGTAAAATCATATATCGGATAAAATGTCGTAACGATCGTCAAGTCTTCTTTTTTATCTGCTTCCTTATTCGTATTTCCACATGCTGCAAACAATAAAGCACCTATCATTACCGTAGCTGTCAAAAGATATTTTTTCATCTATATGCTCCTTTCAAATAAACAAATCGTAATTTTACGATTTATCAACGTGAATTAATGTATCAAAATAAAAAAACGCCGTCAATAGAAATCCATCAATTTCTGATTTAAACATGGATATTCTGATTAAATCGTAAAATGGATGAGTTAACACTCATGTTTAAGCTGTTCATTACAATAAAAAAACTGAAGAATCCCATTTTAGGACTCCTCAGTCTTTTCTTACCTGTTTTACTTCTTCTATTTTTATTGCAAGGTTCGTACTAAATAAACTTCTTCACAAAAACCCTTTAACCCATTATATACTCTCTGCGCTCTTGAATAATGTTGGCACAAGGCAAAAACGGTTGGTCCGCTTCCACTCATCAATGCAGCATCTGCTCCGTACTTGACCATACGCTCTTTGATTTGATGGATGACTGGATGCCGGTTTCCCGTTACATCTTCTAAACTGTTTCCCATTTTTTTGATCATCTGCTGATAATCTTGCTCTCGGATGGCTTCAACAAGTCCGTGGATATCTTGATGTTGGATAGCTTGCGTATCTACTTCCCTAAACACTGTACGTGTGGAAACGCTCATTCTTGGTTTGACCAACACAACCCAGCACTGCGGCATAGAAGGTAATACTTGGATTTCTTCCCCTTTACCTCCGACAAAAGCCGTACTTCCATATACACAGTAAGGAACGTCTGTACCAACTTCCAAACCAATCTCTGCTAGCTCTTCTAATGAACAGCCTAGATTCCATAATTGGTTGAGCCCTCTTAAAGCAGCTGCACAGTCTGTACTTCCTCCGCCTAATCCAGCGGCTACTGGAATATTCTTCTTAACAAAGATCTTGACACCGGTTTTGATATTGTATTTGTTTTTTAATAATAAAGCAGCTTGATAAACATTGTTACGCTCATCTACCGGTAAAAATGCTTTATTTGTTTCTACAATGATTTTGTCTTCTGCTATTTCTTCAAAAAATAGATGATCTGCCAAGTCTACGCTCGACATCACCATTTCCAACTCATGATACCCATCTTGCCGTCTATATAATACATCCAGTCCTAAATTTATCTTGGCTGGCGCTTTTTCAATCAATTCCATCCTCTCACCCATTCGAAAAGTCTAAGTCGCAAGTATTCTATCATAGGGAAAAATAAAAGTATAGCTTATGTCCGCCTAGCTGTTGATTTTGTCATCGTTTCAACAGCTTTCATAGAATTTTCTCTTCATAATCCACATAAACTCTAGTGATTCTTATAATTCTGTGAGCACTTCTTCTGCCAAACTCGGCACATTTCCTTTTTCTTTCCCTATCAGACTGAGCAGCTGCATGGTAGCAAATCCGAAATTACTTCCTTTACGATATGCAAAGTAGCGACCTTCCCAATGATCGACATATTTTAATTTCTTTTCATAAGCAGACTGGAAGGAATAGAAAAAATTACCATAATTATATACGATATGCATGACTTTTTCTTGAAAGAAAGAAAAATCTGTTTCTCCAACATTTGCTAAAGGAGCTAATCCTAGATTTGCTTCCAGATAGCCCATTTTCTCGTATACAATGAACAAATTAGCTAATAGATAATCCGCTAATTCTTCAGGCTCTTCAGGCAAGATTCGCAGCAAATCATACCCCGCTTGTTCTTTCGTCATCGGTTGAGCGGTGATGAAGCCTACGACTTTTTGATCTTTACGGACAATACCGACGCCACTAGACAATACATAGGATTCATCGAATCGTCCCACAGAAAAGTATTTTTCTCGTGCCCCGTGAAGCCATTTTTGTGAAACTTCATTTACAGCTTGATGTAATTCTTCTGGTAGTTGGTCGTACCAAGTGAAATGGTATCCTTCTTTCATCAAACGTTGATATTCAAGTTGCTGACTCAGCCGAGACAAGTCTTCTGTCGCTAGATCAACAATTCCTGCTTCACCTACTTTCGTGAAATGAAAGCCCAATTCGTGAAGCATCACTACGTAGCTTTCTGATATCTTATAAAAAGCAAGCTGATAACCTAAACAATCTGCTCGTTTCATGAACTGATTCGTTGCTGCCCGCATCATTTTGGGATTACCAATTGGATCTCCTAAAACAAAGCATTTGTTCCCTTTGATTTGATAGCCAAAAACGACTTGGTCTTGGTCGTCTTTTTGGTAATAAAAATAACTGTATCCTGGCAAGCGAAGCTGATGGCTTGTAGCTGTGCCTCCATATGTTTCCAATAAACGGTCAAAACGTTCTTTTTCGTACTCAATGCCAAGCGTCGTAGGATCTTCTGCTAAGTATTGATAAAGCGCCACTAAAGCTAGCAATGAGATGCCCAAACCAATGAGCCCTGAGAACCACACATCATCTGAAGGAAACAAAATAAAATGGTTACCTGTTATCCGTCCAACTAAAAAGCGTCCACTATGATAACCTGCAATTGCGTAAACAATAAACAAGAAACCGAACAAGCTAGCATCAAAGAGTATAGCTCCCCAAGAATAAACGAATTTTGTTCGATAAAATTCTTTTCTAGATAACCACACAGCCAATAGAATCAAGACATATACCAATAACAATTGCCAAGATAATGTACGTGTGATCGTATTTAAAATACCAAAAGCTAGTAAAGCGATCGTAGGCAGAAATGCCTTTTTGACTTTTACTGAAAGTGCTCGAGCAAGACCGAGCAATAAAAAGCCCACTAATAGGTTCAATGTCTGGTCTAAAAAGTTGAACGAGAACGGCAATAATACCTGAAACAGCCGACTGATTGCAGACAGATTAGTGATCGTTGACAGGAGTACCATCATGATCCCTGCAAAATATACAGCACTTACGAGCACGATATGCGCAACCTTTTGGAAAAATAATCGCGGTATATTATCTAAAAATCGATTGATTTTGACTCCTGTATGTGTGATGAACAATAGAAGTCCCGTCAAAAAAGGCAGGACATAATAAAACAACCGATAATATAACAACCAAACTACTGCTACGTCTTGCCGAACAGACAATTGACTCATTCCTAAGATCATCAAAACATCAAAAGTCCCCATTCCACCTGGGACCATTGTCAACATTCCTATCAGCGTCGCAATCATGAACATAGGATAGATCGAAAACATGGAAATATCTATTCTCATCAACTTGCCGATAGTCAGAAATACTGCAAGTGCCCCCGTCCATTGTCCAAAGGATGCCAGTAGCAGACCAAGTAAGCCTTTTGGATAAAACTCAGAGAACAAGGTCTTTCTCTTTAGGTAAGCAAAAAAGAAAATGACTGGCGCTAAAAAACTACCGCCGAAAAGCCAGATCCAATAGCTCCGAAAAATACTTTCTGACTGAATAAAAAAGACATCAATAAATGTAAGAAATGACCATACAGACAAACCAGTCAGCATAAATAGTGCGACTTTTGAAACAGTCACTAAAACCATTTTCCTATTTGTCTGCTTTCCATAAAAACTAGCCCGAAGACTTGCTCCTACCACACCACCAAAACCGGCGAGATTGTTGATCGTGTTTGTTACCCACGCAGCAAGAAGAAACTCTTTTCTTTCCATTTTTGGTTTTCCTTGTTTTTCTAAGACTCTGATCGTCACCCAATCATACAACAACATCGGAGTGACACCCAGCAGTCCAGCCAGAATCATGAGCAGGATCGTCATATGGCTTTGTTGTCCCATCCTTTGCCAAATATCTTGCCAACTCATGCCATTAGCAATATTTGCGACTTGATTTGCCACAAAGACTAACACGGAGCCGAAAAAAATCAATTTTAAAATCAGACTATGTTCCTTTATCCATTGCAGCATCAAGTATCGTTTATTTTTCACATTTTCCCATTCCTAACTTGTATACTTTTGTGTTATACCCCAATGTTATCTTATTTATTTTAATTTTTCCACTTTAGACCTGTTCTTTGCTTGCGATCATAGAAAAAGAAAGATATCCTAATGCTAAAGGAGAGGATAACATGAAAGTAGGATTTATCGGTACAGGGAATATGGCACAAGCTATTATTGATGGTTTATTGAAAACAGGAACAGTCTCGAAAGAAGAAGTGTTCGTTTCCAGTGGTCATTCTGAAAATGCACAAACATTCGCTGCTGAAACTGGCGTCCATGCGTGCAAAAGCAACCAGGAAGTTGCATCAAAATCAGATATCGTTCTTTTAGCCGTGAAACCAAAAATCATTGAAAAAGTATTGAAAGAACTAAAAGAATACAGCCAGAAGGTCTTATTCATTTCTATTGCTTCAGGAAAATCATTAACAGATTTAGAAACAGCGCTTGAAGATCCTCAGGCCTCCATCGTACGTGTGATGCCGAATGTCAATGTCAGCGTAGGAGCAGGCGTTTCTGCGATTTGCAAAAATGAAGCTGCTACGGATGAACAGCTTCAACAAGCCACGATAATTTTTGAAGCAATCGGTAGCGTCTATCCTTTAGCAGAAGCAGATTTCAGTACATTCATCGGACTTGCTGGCAGCTCGCCCGCATTCATTTATATGCTGATCGATGCGATGGGACGGACTGGTGTATTAAATGGTTTGTCCAAACAAACAGCAACTGAAATTGCTGCAAAAGCAATCATGGGTTCTTGTCAAAAATTCCTTTCAAGTGATAAAAATCCATGGGAACTTGTAGACCAAGTTTCTTCTCCTGGTGGTACGACCGTTGCCGGTGTAGTTGCCCTAGAAGAAGCAGGATTCATCCCAGCAATCATCAAAGGAATCAATACGACGATCGAGAAAGATCTTGAGATGTTGAATAAATAATAATGATAGCAATGTTTTTTCGTGCCTTACAAAAAAAGAAGAGCTGCGGCTTTTGCCGCGACTCTTCTTTTTTGTTTACTCTTATTTAGCATAATCAGTTGCGCGAGTTTCCCGAATAACGATTACTTTGATATGTCCAGGATAATCCAGCTCTTCTTCGATTCGTTTACGGATATCGCGTACTAAACGAACAGCGTCCAGATCCGAGATTTCTTCTGGTTTGACCATTACCCGAACTTCGCGTCCAGCTTGAACGGCGTAACTTGATTCTACACCGGCGAAGCTGTTCGAAATATTTTCCAGACTTCTTAAACGACGGATGTAGTTTTCCAATGATTCACTTCGCGCACCAGGTCTTGCTGCAGAAAGCGCGTCTGCTGCAGCTACAAGGACAGAGATAACAGAAGTCGCTTCCACATCGCCATGGTGAGAAGCGATTGCGTTGATGACTACTGGGTTTTCTTTGTACTTGGCAGCTAATTCCGCACCGATCTCAACGTGAGATCCTTCAATCTCATGGTCAAGTGCTTTTCCAATATCATGGAGCAATCCGGCACGTTTTGCTAATTGGATATCTTCGCCAAGTTCTGCTGCTAAGATACCAGCTAATTTTGCAACTTCGACCGAATGCTTCAAGACGTTTTGTCCGTAACTAGTTCTGAATCTCAGACGTCCGATGATCTTGATTAGATCTGGATGAAGTGTATGGGCACCGACTTCAAATGCTGCTTCTTCCCCGTATTCACGAATACGTTCATCCATTTCTTTACGAGATTTCTCGACCATTTCTTCGATTCGTGCTGGATGGATTCGTCCATCTTGTATCAGTTTTTCCAAGGTCATTCGTGCGATTTCTCTTCGGATTGGATCAAATCCGGAAAGAACAACTGCTTCAGGTGTGTCATCGATGATCAAATCGATACCAGTCAGCGTCTCAAGCGTTCGAATATTACGACCTTCTCGTCCAATGATACGACCTTTCATTTCATCATTCGGAAGGGTAACGACTGAAACAGTCGTTTCTGAAACTTGATCTGCTGCGCAGCGTTGAATCGCTAATGATAATAAGTTTTTCGCTTTGCGATCTGCTTCTTCTTTGGCACGCTGTTCAGATTCTTTTACCATTAGAGTTAACTCATGATTCAGCTCTTCTTCAGTCGATTTCATGATGACATCTCGTGCGTCCTCTTTTGATAAACCAGCAATTTTTTCTAGTTCTTTTTGTTGATCTTCAATCATTTTTTCAACGTCTTTTTCTCGCTCTTCAATTAATTGCTGTTTTGAACTAAGTGCTTCTTCTTTACTTTCAAGTGAGTTCTCGCGTTTTTCTAACGAGTCATCTTTACGATTCAGCGTTTGTTCGCGTTGAATCAAACGATTCTCTTGAGATTTTAATTCTAACTTACTTTCTCTCAGCTCACTTTCAACTTCAGAACGGTATTTCTGATTTTCTTCCTTAGCTTCTAACAATGCTTCTTTTTTTAGAGTTTCTGCTTCTTTCTTTGCACTATCGATGATCCCAGCAGCTGATGATTGTGCACCAGCTATTTCTTTCTCGTGACGTGACTTTGCGACCATAAACCCTAAACCAAGACCGACAATTAAACCGATGATAGCGAGGAGAATGTTGAATACCATAAAATCCACCTCCATACTATCTTTTTCATTTTTATCATCTATACAGCTTCTATGATAAATTATTCTAAACTTGTCAATATGCATCTTCGCATATATGTGTACAAAAAACATGCACAACTTTATTCTAATGTTTGTACCCCGTAGTGTCAACTTTAAATAAACAAAGAAACGGCTTTCCGTTCATTCATTAAACGGTGGTTTTTAGAATAAATGACACTAGTTTCATATAAGTAAACCTTTAAGTTGAGAAACTTTTTCACTAAATTACTTTTTGTAGTCGAATAGATATTTTTTATTTTATGTAGCTACTCGTATGATTAAATAGCTCAAGATTTCTTTGTTCTTTATTCAATAAAAAAACGGCAGGTCAAGGAGAGTATCTACTCTTCAGACCAGCCGTTTTTATTTATGTTGTTTATTATTATTCTTCTAAAGGTAATTCTTCTTGGCCTTTTGTATCTTCTGGGACAGCCACTTCTTCACCAATGCCATAAGCTGCTCTAACTAGAGCAGAAACTTCTGCCATCATTTCAGGATGATTAGCCATATAGATTTTAGCATTTTCTCGTCCTTGGCCAATCCGATCTTCTTTATAAGAGTACCAAGCACCGCTTTTATCAACGATGTCTTTTTCTACTGCCATGTCTAGAAGTTCTCCTTCTTGTGAGATCCCTAAACCATACATGACATCTACTTCAGCGATTTTGAAAGGAGGTGCTACTTTGTTTTTTACGACTTTGATCTTTGTACGGTTACCAACAATATCTGTTCCTTGTTTCAATTGTTCTGCACGACGTACTTCTAAACGGATCGTTGCGTAGAATTTCAATGCGCGTCCTCCAGGAGTGATTTCTGGATTCCCAAACATCACGCCTACTTTTTCACGGATTTGGTTGATGAAAATAGCGGTTGTTTTTGTTTTGTTGATCGAACCAGAGAGTTTACGCAATGCTTGAGACATCAAACGTGCTTGTAACCCGACATGTGAGTCACCCATTTCGCCGTCGATTTCTGCTCGTGGAACTAAAGCAGCAACTGAATCGACTACTACGATATCTACAGCCCCACTTGATACTAAAGCATCAGCGATCTCCAGACCTTGTTCTCCTGTGTCAGGCTGTGAAAGAAGTAGTTCATCGATATTCACGCCTAATTTTTGTGCATATTGCGGATCTAACGCATGCTCAGCATCAATGAAAGCGGCCGTTCCGCCATTTTTTTGTACTTCTGCAATAGCGTGTAGCGCCACTGTTGTTTTACCTGAACTTTCAGGTCCATATACTTCGATGATACGTCCACGGGGGTAACCGCCGACACCTAAAGCGACATCTAACGCAAGAGAGCCACTTGGAATTGTAGAGATTTGTTGGTCGATTTTTTCGCCCAATTTCATAATAGAGCCTTTACCATAGCTCTTTTCAATTTTTTTCAGTGCAGCATCTAAGGCTGCTTTACGATCATCTGCCAATACGATAATCCTCCTTATATTTACAAATCAGAGCAACATTTCATTATCCTTATCATATCGTTTTTAGTAATAAAAAGCAAGAAAAAACCGAACAAATATTCGCATTTATCATTTTCTTAAAAGCTGTTTTCTCAAAAGATCAAATCCTTGCATAACCGCATTATATCTGATAGCCGCACGGTCTCTGGCAAAGTGATATTTTTCTGAAACCACGCCATCTTTAGATGAAATTGCGATCCATACTGTTCCTGCAGGGTGACCTTCTAATGTGTCCGGTCCAGCCACTCCGGTGAAAGCTACACTGTAATCTGTTCTTGCTATCTCACGTGCTTGAATGGCCATCTGCTCCACACATTCTTTGCTGACTGTTCCATATTTTGCTAATAGCTCCGGATCAATCTCCAGAAAACCAGCTTTTGTTTGGAGCGAGTAGGTAACGAAGCCGCCTGGAAATACATCAGATACACCAGCAATATCGCCCAATGCGGCTTGGAAGGCACCGGCTGTCAAGCTTTCCGCCGCTGTTACAGTCTGCTTGTTTGCTTTCAGCAGTTCCACTACGACTTTTGCTAACGAATTATCATCGCCATATCCATAAAAATATTCTCCTACTCGTTCTTGAATCTTTTCTTCCAATGCTAAAAGAGCTTGATTTCCTGCCTGAACATCCTTTGTTTTCACTGTTAGACGCAATGTCACTTCATTTGGTTTGGCATAAGGAGCGATCGTTGGATTGATCTGTGTCTCGATCAGATCTTTTAGTTCAGTGACCAGTCGCGATTCACCAATCCCATAAAAGCGCAAAACTTTAGAAATCAGTTTTTCTTCAGAAGGAAAACGTTCCTCTAGTAATGGACGTACTTGTTCCACAAACATTGGTTTCAACTCATTAGGCGGACCGGGAAGAAGGATATATGCATGTGTATCTGTTTGATAAAAAGTCCCTAAAGCAAGCCCTGTACGATTTGGTAGAGGAACCCCGCCTTCGATGATTTGAGACTGTTGCAGATTGTTTTTGGTCATTTTTCGATGGGTTGTTTCAAAATATGCCAATAATTTTTTGTATCCTTCCGTATTTTGTATGAGAGACTTACCGAGGTGAGCCGCAGTTGCTTCTTTTGTCAGGTCATCTTCTGTCGGCCCTAATCCGCCACATAAGAGTATGAGTTCACTTCTTGTTTCAGCTAGAGCAATCAACTCTTCTAAACGCTGCTGATTATCTCCTACGACTGTCTGATAATAAACTTCGATACCTAGATCAGCTAGCTGTTCTGACAAGAAAGTGGCATTCGTATTCACGACTTGTCCTAGTAAAAGTTCTGTTCCGACAGCTATTATTTCTGCTTTCATTACTTCCCGCTCCCTTATATAGTATACGCTGTACTTATATATTTTTTTATTTAAAAAGAGGGCAAGGCTGATCCATGGACCAGCCTCTCCCCAGTTCTTTTTTCATTATATGATCAAATTATTTTCGCTTTATCAAGAACCGACGAATCTGACCATCCACAAAACAATACCTACATTGATCCTTTGAACACGCCGCTATTTTTGATGAAGTAATCCGCACCTGAATAGATAGTAAAGATCAGACAAGCATAAAGCATGATTTGGTCTACTGGAATACCGATCAGATTGAATGGGATATTATTGATAAACAGCAAGATAATAGCAACCATTTGTGTAGCCGTCTTGACTTTTCCCGGCCAAGCAGCAGCCATGACTTCTCCATGTTCGACAAGTAGTAAACGTAAGCCTGTGACGGCTAATTCGCGGCAGACAATAATCGCGACTACCCAACCTGGGGCCTTTCCTTGGTCAACCAACATGATAAAAGCGGTCATAACTAGCATTTTATCTGCCAGTGGGTCCGCAAACTTGCCAAAGTTAGTGACAAGACCTCGTGCACGGGCAATTTTTCCGTCTAACCAGTCTGTGATGCTGGCTAATGCAAAAATAACTGCGCCTACTAGCTGCGTAACAGCCAGTGTGGTGTCCCCTACGTTAAGTTGTCCCCAATCTAACGGTAATCCTACAACCAAAATGAAAATCGGGATCATACAAATTCTAAGTACAGTTAATTTATTTGGTAAATTCACATTATCGACTCCTTTCTTCCCTATTCTACGTGACTATCCGCGAAGTTTCCACCGATATTATTTACTTTTCCGAACGAATTTATTCAACGGAGCATTTTTATTGAATCTGATCTTTTGGAAATAACGAAGAAGGACCGCGACACAGATTTGTCACGATCCTTCTTTTTTATGCCTACAAGTAAATAGATGAATAAACTCATTTGTACGATCACTCTGCGTATTGGAGAGTCAGGTTCACATTTTTAGGACTCTGATTGTTTTCCCCTGGATTAACTGGTACGGATTCTCCATTCGCTTTGATCGTCGCATTGCTTGCTGCACCGATCGTAATGGTCGCATTGGCCGCTGTTTCCGGTAACACGGTACTTTGTGTTTCATTTGCTGCCAGTATGCCTTGATAAACATAAGCATTGTCTACTAGCACACCGATCCACACACGATTGACAGCGGTAAACTCAAGAGTGACAGGCTTGGTAGCATCTGTAATATTTACTGCGATGGCACTACCGGAATCCTCTCCTGCAGCTATTGCCATTTTCTTTTCTTCACTTGATTCTGTTGTTGACTCTACTGTAGAAGACTCTTGGGTCTGCGTGCTTTTCTCTGAGGAAGAGGACTCCTCGACTGATCCTTCTACTTTGAGCGAAGAAGCTGTATCGCCGATTATTGGATCAGCTTGACGATCTTGCCAAGTCATATAGCCTACGACAACGACGATCGCCAAAGCAACCAATCCTAATAAAATGACAGGAAGACTTGTCCAAAAACGACTTGGATGCGATTCTTCTTGATGTATTGCTTTTCTGGAAGTACTTACTGTTTCAGGCTGCGGACGTTCAGGGACCGATCCTGTCAATTTGCTTTTTCCATCAAAAACATCGACTAAATGGTCTCCATCTTCTCCTACAGCTTCAGCATATTGCCTAATAAACGCCCGTACGTAAAACTTACCAGGCAATTGATCAAAATCATCATTGTCGATTGCTTCCAAATAACGTTTTTGAATTTTTGTAATCTGCTGTAATTCATCTAAAGATATCTTTTTATTCAGGCGTGCTTGCCGTAATTTTTCTCCGATGGTTTCAAAAGCCACTCGTTCATCTTCTCCAGTCTGTTTGATTCTCCGAAGCATCTGCTGTTGCAACGAAAGACGTTATGTTTGGTGGCTGTGACAAAAGTCGTGTCACAGCTCCTTTTACCGTATAAACGGCGTTCCAGAAGTAGCTTCTTCGGCAATAAGCCGAAATATCACAAAAATTTGAGAAGCAATTTTCATAAATTC
>NZ_KV815613.1:59509-86055 GCF_001814285.1 Enterococcus sp. HMSC076E04
CTTGAAGCTGACCACTTCTGTCACAACCTCTTTGATTACTTCGTTTGATTTTATTTTAATATAAGTTGATTAAAAGAGAGCATGATTTGTTTTATTTTCTCATTAATATTTCCAACACATCTAAGAATACCACAAAAGCTGGTTTTGGAGGAGGTTCCTGCTACAAGTCTAAAACGAAATTTAAGACTTTTCTCCATAAAATACTGGTTTATTTTGGTCTCATATAAAACTCACTGAAGGCCTCTTCACTTATAAATGCTTCTCCAGCTGCCAGTACGTCTTTCATTTGGATCGAATCGATGATTTCAGGAAGATCAAATAATGTTCGATCACCAAATAAACTTTGCGTAAATTGATTAGCAATATATTCGATTGAATTCAATGATTGGAAATATTGTCCAAGCATTTTCTTCTTCAGCAAATCGAGATTCATTTCTGACACTTCAGGATCATCAGCGAATCCAAGAATGATTTCTTTGACTTTTTTTGCTGCTTTCTCTGGTTCATCCGTATCTCCGCTGAAGTCCGCAAAGTGAAATTCACGATCCAAGCTGAATTCAAAACCAAAGCTGTCATCGATAATTCCTTGATTGTACATAGCTAGATAGTTTCGAGAAGTATTACCTAAAATCATTTGAAACAACAGATTGATAGCTGTTTTATAACGTAGTAGTTCTGTTCCTTCTTGCGGCAATGTGTCTAATCCTTTAATACCCAGTACAAATTTATCTCGTGTGATGGCTGCTTCCAATGCACTTTGTTTGATGATTTCTTTTGTGTTTTCTGGGAAATACCGTACAATTTCTTGCTTTGGCGGGAAATTTTTTGCTTCTTGGTTTTCCCGAATAAGTTTCATCAATTTCTCAGGCTCCATCTTACCAACTACAAATAAAACCATATTGCTTGGCTGATAAAACGTCCGATAGCACGTATACAAGTCTTGAGCTGTAATTTTGTCGATACTTTCAACCGTGCCCGCAATATCGATATGCAACGGGTGTGCAGGATACAAGTTATTTAGTATACCAAAAAACATCCGCCAGTTAGGGTCGTCTTCATACATTTGGATTTCCTGACCGATGATTCCTTTTTCCTTGTTTACAGTTTCTTCTGTAAAGTAAGGTGCTTGTACGAAGTCGATCAGGGTCGTCAGATTCTTTTCTACCTGATCAGTCGTAGAGAACAGGTAACTAGTTTTCGTGAAACTCGTGAAAGCATTAGCGGAAGCACCTTGCTGTCCAAATAATTGAAAGACATCGCCGTCTTCTTTTTCAAACAGCTTGTGTTCTAAGAAATGAGCGATTCCATCTGGAACTTTCACTTTTTCTTTTTCGCCATAGGGAATAAATTCGTTATCGATCGAACCATAATTCGTACTGAACAAACCATATGTCTTGTGATAGTCGTTTTTAGGTAACAAATACACGGTCAAACCGTTTGGCAGTACTTCATGATAAAGCGTTTCATTGATTTGCTCATATTCTGTTTTATTCATTTGCATTTCCTCCTGCTAAAAAGAAGATTGCTTGCAATTCGATTTGCTCAGCTACTTGTTGTATCTCTTTGATCGTTACACTCTCCATACGTTTCAACCATTCTTCATCAGATAATTTTGTTTCCGGCAGCCAGCTGTCTAAAAAAGAAGCTTCGATTGCCGCTTGCGGAGAGTCTAGAGAAAGCAGGTATTGGTTTCTTAGCATCGCTTTTGTCTGAGCTAGTTCCAAATCTGTTATTTCACCGTTTCGTAAGCTTTCTAATTGCTCGTGAATCAGGCGAAGTACTTGATTTCGGTTTTTTTCATCGATACCGGTCTGAACACTCATGAACCCTCGGAATGTATCCACACTGCTAGAGGCATAATAAGCTAGACTTTCTTTCTCTCTCACATTCATGAACAGTTTGGAGTGAGGAAACCCGCCAAATAAACCGTTGAAGACCATTAGCGCAAAACGTTCTGGCTCATCATAATACACATTTGTCTGATAAGCTAGATTCAGCTTTGCTTGAACGATTGGCTCACGGACTTGTCGTTCCTTGACGATATTCACTTGAGGCTGGGTATAAAACAATTCTGGATGAGCTGTTTCACGCGGCTCAAATGGTAATTGCGCAACAGCTTCGGCTGCTTTGTCCGGATCAACATCGCCGACAACAAAAATGTCAATTTGATCGTTCGCCATCATTTCTTGATAGTAAGCCGCTAGCGAACGAGCAGTAATCTTGTCTAGTTCTTCCACTACGCCTAAACTTGGAATTTTTTGTTCCGGGCTGTTTTCAAAATAAAGTTCTTGCAGTGCATAGGAAGCAAAAGTTTGTTTATCTTCCTTCAAACTTTCCAAATAGAGACGCAGATTGTTCTTTTCCAAGTCAAACGTCAACTGATCAAACTGTTGATTTTTGATATTTGGATAAAATAAAACCTCTTTTAAAAAATCCACCGCTTGAGAGAAAAGGTTCGGATCATTGACATATTCGCCGTTCACAAAGCTGATTCCTGCGTTTAGCCAATGCAAGTTCCCTTTTTTCCTTACTGATAGTCCGAAGCTTGCACCATAAAGCTCAGCAAGTTTCGCACTTAACTTTGTCTGATCCGGATAATTCAAACTATTTGTTTCCAGCATACTGCTGAGTAGTGAACGTTTTGTAATGACTTCTTGTTGCAGACGTGCAGTAAAACGGATAAAAATCCGAATCGTTTTGTATTGTTTTGTTGGTAAGACATGAAGATTCACGCCTTCTGCCAATTGATACACCATATTTATATGCTCCTTTTCGTAGATGATTGCCTCTTACTCTTTTAGTAGGACAATCGGCCTTTTTTACTTATGCATCTGCTTGAAATATATAAGTACAGGCAATTCGCCGATTTTTCTAAATGATGTTACACTTTATAGTATAGCATAGAAGTTTTTTATCAAAAGGGACAGACGGCTAAAAGCGTATATCGTTTTTTTATTTTTTATTTTTCGATATACTAAAGACATACAAAAGAAGGGAGGGTCATTCATGATCAAAGAATTCAGAGAGTTCATCATGCGTGGTGATGTCTTGGATCTTGCTGTCGGTGTTGTTATCGGGAGTGCGTTTACAAGTATCGTAAACCAAGTGGTACAAGGATTAATCACTCCGCTAATTGGTTGGATTGTCGCTATGATCACAGGAACTTCTGATTTAGAAGGAGCACTTTCAATTCTTGACTGGTCGCCGACAAAAGGTGTCACATTTGCGTTTGGTAACGTTATTAGTGCTATCATTACATTCCTGATTACTGGTTTTGTCTTATTCTTAGTTGTCAAAGCGGCAAACCGTGCGAAGAATTTACGCGCCAAAGAAGCAGAAGAAGAAGTGGAAGAAACACCTACTGCAGAAGATTATCTTAGTGACATACGCGATCTTCTTGCCAAACAAGTGGCAGAAGACAATACGCATCCGGTAGAGCAAACAAATCTTTCAGATACTTCTAAATAATGAAGAATCTAAAAAAAAGAAAGCCGATTTTCAGTGTCGGCTTTCTTTTTTTAGATTCTTAACTTGTTACCTGTTCTTTTTTCATGTCGATATGCGGAATATCATCTTCCAAATACACATCTGAGATTGCCTTGAATCCAAAAGACTCATAAAAGGCCTGTAGATATTCTTGTGCACCGATCACAATTGGTTTTTCTGGAAATTTTTTCTGGATCATGTTGATCGTTTCTTGGACAATCTTTCTTCCTAAGCCGTCTTTACGGTTATTTTGATGAACAAGAACGCGACCAAAATGGATGCTCTCTGCTTCTTCATATACCCGCGTGTAGGCAAGGATCTTCCCATCAGTATCTTGGAAATACGTATGCCAAGCTTGTCCATCGATATCATCAACTTCTTGATAAGGGCACTGTTGCTCCACAACAAAGACTGCAATCCGTTCTTTGACGATTGCATAAAACTCTGCTGTCGACAATTCTTCAAATTTCTTTACTTGGTATTCCACTAAGTAAACGCCTCCTACTTTTTTATTATTAGCATACCGATTCATACACAAAAAAGCAAACGAACCTTACGAATCTCAGGCTCGTTTGCTTTTTAAACTGCTTCAGTTAAAAATTCGATCTCAACTGTCCGAGTAAGTACATCTGAATAGCTGTAAGATACTCGTTCAAAAGAATTTTCTTCAGGATCCAAGTCAACAACGAATACTGAAGGATAGGTTTCTGTTAAAACGCCGCGGCGTTCTGTTTGACGCTTTCTTCCTGTCTGAGCAACCAACATGATTGGGCTGCCGATACGACCTTCTAAATCTTTCTTGATTGAAGCTAAAGTTGTTGGCATACAGTTCACCTCTATTACCAACTATACCACATATTTTTAAAATTTTCAAGTTTACCATAAAAAAAAAAGAAATGCAATAAAAATAAATAAGAAGCTCATTAAGATTTTTCTAAATTATTCCTCATTATAAAATTTCAAGTGTTTTTTTATTTTGAGTTTTACCCTTCCATATGCACTCATCACTTGCTTGTGATCCATTGACAAACATTCAGCCATCTCCGCAAAATCAACCCCTTGCATGTAATAATGAAAAATTTGTGCTTCTTTTTTTGAAAATCGGATCTCGCAATTTTCGATTGCTTCTTTTAATAAAAGATGCTGAATTGCTAAAGGTTCCTGCAAGGTGATCTCTGCTAAAAAATCTGGTCCTTCTGTCTCTATTTTTTGGTCGATCGAGACTTCGTCTTTTTGGTCACGGCGCTTCAGCGCGTTCTGTTTTCTCAATAAAGAATAAATTTGATTGCTTATGATACTTTTATAATAACTTCCAAAGCTGACTCCTTTGCTTTTTTCGTAAGTTCTCAATGCCTGATATAAAGCGATCCTCGCTTCTTGTTCCCAATCCTCAGTAACATAATTTCTTAAATAGTAAGTGTTTTTCAAACGTAGTAAGAGTGGAAAATATTTTTGATACAGGGCAGCAAATGCTTCTTCGTCACCATTACGTGCAGCGCGCAATAACTCCTCAGACATAAAATAATTCCTCCATAAATTCGTTTATGGAGGAATCTTATCATCAATGATTCATCGAACTGATTAGAACGATATGTTATTTATTTTTTCTCATTAAATCGTCCAATTTTTGGGACAATTTTTTTAACTGCTCTTCATTCCACGGAGAATTACGTCGGAAATCAACAAAATGCATATCTTTATTTTCTTGGGCTATTGTTTTTTCCGTTTTTTTAATCGTTTTATATAACTCGTAAGCAGAAGTTCGCAACGCCCCCTGAGAAAAAATCATCCACTGTTCTGCTAGGTCGCTTGTCGCCACTGTTACTTGTGTCAAACGATCATTCAGCTGCCCAGCGATTCTCTCGATATAACTGTCAGCCGTTTCATCTTCTTTCGTAAAAACAACATCCAACTGATATTTCCTATAATTTTGTTGGATGCCCGGTACTAATTGAGCATCGAAGACAACGATGACT
The DNA here is from genome assembly GCF_001814285.1 of Enterococcus sp. HMSC076E04. Lineage (NCBI taxonomy): Bacteria > Bacillati > Bacillota > Bacilli > Lactobacillales > Enterococcaceae > Enterococcus > Enterococcus sp. HMSC076E04. Next base: position 64,972 of record NZ_KV815613.1, read on the forward strand.
TCCAGTCCTTCATATTTCGCATAATTTGATAAACGATGCAAAAGAGCTTCTCTTGCATCTGCCATTTTGTCCTGCTTTTTAAGCTGGACCAGTTCCGGCCACGAACCGATCATATTGTAGCCATCTACAATCAACAGCTGTTTTTTCATGACCTACTCCCCCTGACGTTGGGAAAAAGCCTGATACATCAGCAATCCAGCGGCAACACTGGCATTTAAACTTTGGACGTGCCCAGTCATTGGAATCGTCAGTAATTCATCCATTTCTTTTTTCAATCCTGGACTCATTCCTTTGCCTTCATTACCAATGACTAAAGCAATGGATCCTTTGGCATTCCATTTTTGGAAGTTTGTGCCGGTCATATCTGTGCCAAATACCCAAAATCCTATCTCTTTGAGCTGTTGCACAGCTTGTATCAAATTCGTCACACGTGCAACAGGCACATATTCCACTGCACCAGTGGAAGTCTTTGTTACGATAGGCGTGATTCCAACTGCTCGGTGTTTTGGTATGATCACACCATCAACGCCACTTGCGTCTGCTGTTCGTAAAATCGACCCAAAATTGTGTGGATCTTCGATACTATCCAAAATCAAAAAGAAGGGGTCTTCTTTTTTCTCTTTTGTTCGTTCAATCAGTTGGTCAAGGGATAAATATTCATAAGGTGTAATCGCAAGAACGACTCCTTGATGCACGCCATGATCGCTCAAAGTTTCTAATTTTTGTTTAGGGACCCATTTGACCGGTACAGCTTGCTCACGTGCGATTTCTTTCAGTTCTTCTACTTTTTCTCCTCGTGAATCTTCTTGAAGAAAGAGTTTATTCCCTCGCCCTTGTTGTAGCGCTTCTACTGCGGCATGGTGTCCAAAGACGAAATTATCTTCTAATGCTTCTTCATTTTGATCAGAAACTGACTGATTTCGTCCAGTTTGCTTTTTATTTGGATATCTATTTTGTTTTTTGTCTTCAAATCCACGTTTCGATTGATGTTTGTTTGTTCTTTCTTTACCCATTTTTTTCACCAACTTTCTGAATACACCAGCGGATCAATTCTTCCATCCGCTCGGTTTGTTTTGTCAAATGCAGATAACCCATCAGTGCTTCGAACCCTGTTGCGACCCGGTAAGTCGTAACGTCAGCATTTTTTGCACTCGTATGGCTTTTGGCATTTCTTCCTCTGCGATAATAAAGCTCTTCTTCTTCTGTCAAAAGATGTTCCTCCAGCATTTGCTGAATCAAAAAAGCTTGTGCATTCGCAGAAACATAATTCGTTGCCGCACGATGCAGCTTATTGGGTTTTGTTTCTCCTTGATCGATCAGGTGGTCGCGAACATAGATTTCGTAAATCGCATCTCCCACGTAAGCCAAGGCTAAACCGTTCAATTGTGTGTAATCTCTCATGCTTCTCTTCTCCATCGGGTTCCTTGGGGTGTATCTTCTAATAAGATCCCTTTTTCTTTCAACAAATCACGGATTTCGTCGCTTCGGGCAAAATCACGATTGCTTCTTGCTTGATTTCGTTCTTCGATCAATTGTTCAATCTCTTCATCCAATAATTCTTCTGCTGTAAATAAAATACCGAAGATCGAAAGCCATTGCGAGAATAAAGCTTCTCCCTGTGCCAAGACAGTGGCAGAAACTTCCGGCTGGTCTAGATAAGTGTTCAGCCATTTAGCAAGCTCATAGACCACTGTGATCCCATTTGCTGCATTAAAATCATCGTCCATTTCTTCGATGAATCGCTGTTCCAAATTTTCTAACAAAGCGATTTTATCCGCATCATCTGCCAAATTCTCTGAGGCAGTTTCTTGGCGGAATTTCAAATTGTCAAACGTATTCTTCAGTCGTTGTAAATTGGTGGCTGCTTCTTTCATCGTCGTTTCACTGTAACGGATCGGACGACGGTATTGTGTGGTCGCCATGAAGAAGCGCAAGACTTGTGGATCGACGTTTTGGATCATTTCATGCACAGTGATGAAATTCCCTAGAGATTTACTCATTTTTTCATCGTCTTCGCCAATCGTTACATAGCCATTGTGCATCCAGTAATTAGCGAATTTTTTCCCTGTTTTCGCTTCACTTTGTGCGATTTCATTTTCGTGATGAGGAAATTCCAAATCTTGCCCGCCACCATGGATATCGATCGTTTCGCCTAAATGTTTTGTTGCCATGACGGAACATTCGATGTGCCAACCGGGACGTCCTTTGCCCCATGGCGAATCCCAAGAAATCTCGCCTGGTTTTGCTTGTTTCCACAAAGCGAAATCTAATGGGTCTTCTTTTTGCTGCTGTTCTTCACCAGTACGCTGACTTGCGCCGACTTCCAATTCATCGATGGATTGGTCACTTAATTTCCCATAGTTTTCAAATTTACGGGTACGGTAATACACATCACCTGAAGATTCATAAGCATAGCCTTTTTCAACCAACACTTGAATAAATGCTAAAATATCTGGCATATGGTCCATGACTCTGGGATGCAGTGTAGCAGGCTCGACATTCAACGCTTTCGTATCTTCTTCAAATGCTCGGATGAAACGATCAGCGACTTCTGGTGCTGTGATGCCTAATTCGTTTGCTGTACGGATGATTTTATCGTCTACATCCGTGAAATTCGATACAAAATCGACTTTATAGCCTCGATATTCAAAATAGCGTCGAATCGTATCGAAAGCAATGGTACTACGAGCATTTCCGATATGGATATAATTATACACAGTCGGTCCGCAGACATACATACCGACATGTCCCTTTTGTATAGGGATGAATTCTTCTTTTTTTCTGGTCAATGTATTGTAGATTTTTATCATTCTGATCTCCTCACTTTTTCTCCTTTGATTCGAACGACTTTTGCTGGTACTCCTACCGCTGTAGCATCGTCTGGAACATCTTTCAACACAACGGCACCTGCACCGATTTTTGCGTTTTTTCCGATCGTTACCGGTCCTAATATCTGCGCATTCGCAGAGAGCATGGCTCCTTGTTTGACCGTTGGATGTCTTTTACCTGTTTCTTTTCCCGTACCGCCTAATGTTACGCCATGGAACAAAATCACATCATCCTCGATTTCTGCAGTTTCGCCAATGACGATCCCCATTCCATGGTCGATGAACACACCTGTTCCAATCGTTGCTCCTGGATGGATTTCAACACCTGTCAGGAATCGCCAAAATTGAGCATTGATCTTCGCCAATAAAAAGAGCCGATGCTGATATAAAAAATGAGAGAAACGATGCCAAAACAAGGCATGAAAACCAGGATAGGTCAAAACGATCTCCGCTGTCGAACGTGCAGCCGGATCGTTTCTCTTTGCTGCATCAATCGCTCGGGCAAACCAACTCATGACTTTCCACTCCTTTCGTAAGTATTTTATGTAGGAAAACAGCTTCTTATAAAGAAAAGAAGCGCCTTTTAAATAAGTTTCCTTATCAAAAGACGCTTTCCGCGTGGTTCCACTTTTCTTCATAATCAATGATTATCTCTGACAGCTAACGCCTGTTATACGTTCTTGGCTACTTCGTTTCCTGTAAAACAGTTTTTCCTGTTTTCTGTGTTTTCGCCAAGACCACTCCCAGAGGCATTTCGGCAACCATTCATTGATACCTTGCACCACCCGGTATCTCTCTTGTAATGATCAGCTGCTTACTTTTTTCTGTTCGTCGTGTTTAGTTCAGTACTTGATTTAAATGTGCTAATGATTTTTCACGACCAAGCAATTCGATCGTTTCAGGCAATTCTGGGCCATGCATTTGTCCTGATACAGCTACACGGATCGGCATGAAAAGATTTTTCCCTTTTACGCCAGTTTCTTTTTGAACAGCTTTGATGGCAGCTTTTACAGTTGGAGCATCTACTACTTCCATTTGTTCTAGCTGTGCTTTAAATGCGTGGAGAACAGTAGGAACTGTTTCACCAGCAAGTACTTCTTTTGCTGCTTCATTCAATACAGGATGTTCATTGAAAAATAGCGTAGACAGATCAACGATTTCTGCAGCATAGCTCATTTGAGGTTGATACAGGCTAACGATCTTCTTCACCCATTCGATTGTCTTTTCATCTGGGTTTTCTGCTACACGTCCATCAGCGATTAGATAAGGCAGACACATGTCAGTAAATGCATCTAGATCCATTGCTTTGATGTAATGGTTGTTTACCCATTGCAGTTTTTTCGCATCGAAAGCTGCGGGTGATTTACTTAGGCGTTTTGGATCGAACATTTTGATCAATTCTTGGTGGGCGAAGATTTCGTCTTCACCCACAGGTGACCAGCCCAATAATGCGATAAAGTTGAACATTGCATCTGGTAAATAACCTAATTCGCGATATTGTTCGATAAATTGTAAGATTGATTCGTCACGTTTGCTTAGTTTTTTGCCTGTTTCACTGTTGATGATCAACGTCATATGTCCCAATGTTGGTGGCGTCCAGCCAAATGCTTCATAGATCATCAGTTGTTTTGGTGTATTGGCAATATGGTCATCTCCACGTAAAACGTGAGTGATTTTCATCAAATGGTCATCGACCGCAACAGCAAAGTTATAGGTTGGCATACCATCGCGTTTTTGGATGACAAAGTCGCCGCCGATATTATCGGATTCGAACGAAATAGCGCCTTTTACCATATCTGTAAATGCGTATTCTGTATTGCGAGGCACACGGAAACGTACAACAGATTCTAGACCTTGTGCTTCTTTTTCTGCTTGTTCTTCAGGTGTCAAGTTCGCACATGTTCCTGCGTAATGAGGCATTTCTCCTCTTACGCGTTGTGCTTCCCGTTCTGCTTCTAATTCTTCTTCTGTGCAATAGCATTTGTATGCTCGATTGCTAGCAAGTAACTGATCAATCAGCGGTTGATAGATTTCTTTACGTTCAGATTGACGGTAAGGGCCGTATTCTCCAGGATTTTCAGGAGATTCATCCCAATCCATTCCCAACCAAGCAAGGTTTTCCAACTGGCTTTTTTCGCCATCTTCGATATTACGTTTTTGGTCAGTATCCTCAATACGAATAATAAAGTCTCCATCATTGTGGCGGGCAAACAAATAATTGAACAATGCAGTTCTTGCATTTCCAATATGCAGGTGCCCAGTTGGACTTGGTGCATAGCGTACGCGTACTTTCGTCATTTTCTTCCTCTTCTTTCAAACTAGACTTTGACTAACAGTAAAAATTCCGTCAGTTACGGCTTCTCAAATATCATTTATTTAAAGCCACTCAGCACAAATTTTACCTTTTCTAAGGTAAATAGTAAAGCCAACTGGTTGAATTTCCTTACCAGTTGGCTGAATTTCTTTTTTATTTTGATTGTTTTGTCTTTTTCTCTGTCTCTTTTTTATTGTCGATCCCTCGTCCTGCATGGGCAGGTTTAGCAAAGATCATACGTCCAGCAGCTGTTTGAAGGGCACTTGTCACAACGACTTCGATACGTTCATTCATGTAATGCTGTCCATCTTCTACGACAACCATCGTGCCGTCATCAAGGTAGGCTACCCCTTGCTGGCGTTCTGTTCCGGCTTTTACTACTAGAACATTCATCGTTTCGCCAGGAATGACGACTGGTTTCACGGCATTTGCCAACGCATTGATATTAAGAACAGGTACATTTTGGAATTCAGAGACTTTATTCAAGTTATAGTCATTGGTTACGATGACACCGTCTAAAAGCTTGGCTAATTTGATCAACTTGCTGTCTACTTCGCTGATATCTTCAAAGTCTCCATCGTACATTTCGACAGATATACCTTCTTCTTTTTGCAAAGCATTCAAGATATCTAATCCGCGACGACCACGCACACGTTTCAAACTATCCCCTGAGTCCGCGATGTATTGTAGTTCGTAAAGAACAAAATTAGGGATCATCAAGGTTCCTTCTAAGAATCCAGTCTTTGTAATATCATAAATCCGACCATCAATGATCACGCTTGTATCCAAGATTTTATATTTATGGAAATTTTCTCCTGATTTTCGTTCTAACAGTTGGCTCTCCACTTGGCTAGCTGTTTCTTGCTCGATTTTTTTACTTCGTGAACCAAAGACTTTCTTCCATTCTTCGATTCGTGTCGTTCCCATTCTCAATCCCAGATAACCTAAGATGATCATCAGTAAAATCGGCAATACACTATTGACGAATGGAATTTCCATATTGTAAAGAGGGGTTGAGATCACAACGCCCAAAGTCAATCCGATGATCGCACCGATCGCACCGAAGAGAAGATAAGTCAAACTGACCTCGCTTAGTTTTTGTTCTACTTGTTTGATAATAGCTGAGATATGTTTGGCCAACAGCAAAGATAATAAAAAGAAAATAAGTGCGCCTAACAAGCTGTTGGTAAATGTATTATTCAGCCACCCATTTGACTGTTGACCGATTGCCTGCCAAGCTGAGGGTAAAAATGAAATACCCAAGCTTGCGCCGACAATGATCATCAGCAACGTAATGACACGTTTTTGCATCGTTTTTCCTCCGTTTCGACAATAATTTATTATTTAGCGGAACACACGCTTCAACGTTTCAGCCAAAGTTGCTACTCCAACGATCTCGATTCCTTTTGGCGCTTCCCAGTTGCCTAAGTTGTTTTTAGGCAGGTAAACTTTTGTGAAGCCGAGTTTTTGGACTTCTTTGACCCGTTGTTCAATATGACTGACACGTCTGATTTCTCCAGTCAGTCCGATTTCACCGATGAAACATTCCGTCGGCTGTGTTCCTTTTTCTTTGTAGCTTGAAGCAATACTGACAGCGATAGCTAAATCAATCGCTGGTTCATTTAATTTTACCCCACCTGCAGCTTTTAAGTAAGCATCTTGATTCTGAAGAAGTAGTCCAGCTCTTTTTTCCAGCACTGCCATGATCAGAGATACACGATTGAAATCAAGACCTGTTGTTGTTCGCTTAGCATTTCCGAACATAGTAGGTGTGACTAATGCTTGGATCTCTACCAAAATTGGACGTGTTCCTTCCATTGCTACAACGATAGCAGAGCCAGTCGCACCGTCTAGGCGTTCCTCTAAGAAAATCTGTGAAGGGTTAGCGACTTCTTCCAATCCATGCTCATGCATTTCAAAAATCCCAATCTCGTTCGTTGAGCCAAATCGGTTTTTTACCGCTCGTAAAATTCGGAAACTATGATGTTGTTCACCTTCAAAATATAACACTGTATCCACCATATGCTCTAACATTCTTGGACCGGCGATCGAACCTTCTTTCGTAACATGACCGACGATAAAGATGGCAATCCCATTTGTTTTAGCGATTTTGAGTAATTCTGCAGTGGTTTCTCTTACTTGGCTGACGCTTCCTGCCACACTTGTGATGTCTGGCTGCGTCATCGTTTGGATGGAATCAATAATAACATAATCAGGGGAGATATGTTCGATGGCACGACTGATTTCATTCATATCTGTTTCAGCGTATAGATAAAATTCTGTGTTGATACTTCCGAGGCGCTCCGCGCGTAATTTTATCTGTTCTGCGCTTTCTTCGCCGGATACATACAAGACTTTCCCGCCTATGGCTGCTAATTGCTGAGAAACTTGTAATAGCAAAGTGGATTTACCAATACCTGGATCACCACCGATCAAGACCATGGATCCCGGTACCACACCTCCACCTAGCACACGGTTCAGTTCTTCTAATTTCGTTTTGACCCGAGGTTCTTTTTTAGGGACGACGTCTGCGATTTTTGTTGGTTTCGCTTTTTCTCCTGTCAAACTTGTTCGCGTTCTGCGGTCTGTTGTATCTTGTTCGATTTCTTCGACCATCGTATTCCATTTTCCGCAATTTGGGCAGCGTCCCAAGAACTTAGGCGACACATACCCGCAATTTTGGCAAACAAATTGTACTTTTGATTTTTTTGCCATTGTACCGCCTCCTTTTATTCTAACCATGAGACATTAAATCAAGCTTAAATTTCTTTATCGTTTTATTTACTGGAAGAACCAAATCCGCCTTGACGTTGAGCAGTCGTTTGATCTTGATCTGCTTTTAAAAATGGCAAGAAGATTCCTTGACCGATACGCTCACCTTTTTTGATCACTACATCCTTGAAACCAAAGTTGGTGAATTGGAACATGATATGGCCTTCATTTGCCTCATTATTGTAATAATCACTATCAATCACACCCACGCCGTTCGTCAACACTAAAAACCGCTTCAACGGATTGCTTGAACGGTTAGCAAGCTGCAAAAATTCATCTTCTCCCATGTAGGCTTTGATCCCAGTAGGTACGAGGATCGGTTTCAACTGTTTTTCATTTTCTGATACGTCTTTTTTCAATGTATCTGCGACGGTTTCCAATCCTTTTTTCCAGCCTGCTTTCCAGATACTTGGAATCACGACCTCTTCTGCTGCTTCAAAATCATAGCCAGCAGCATGATGTGTAGCGCGCTGCGGTAGATTGATATTTTGCTCTTTATATTTAGAAATAACTTCAAATCCTCTTTTTCTCACCGGTTTTCCTCCCTAAATAAACTACTCCTATTCTAACATATTCGAGGCTATAAAAGACTCTCTTTACAAATTCTTCAAGAAATTCTGCTATCCTAAAGTCAACCATTAACGCGTTCTTTTACCGAACAACTGCAAGTTGTACAAAAAAACTATTTTTTACATGACTTTACTCGTCAAAACAAGTAGAATAGAACGAAATTAATGAGTGGATATTTGATTGAGGTGTCACATGCGTAAAGAAATAAAAAATGCAAAACGAATTATTGTCAAAGTAGGAACAAGTACATTGATCTATCCCAATGGAAACATCAATCTTGCAGCGATTGATCAGTTAGCTTTTGTCCTTTCCGATCTTAGAAATCGTGGAAAGGAAGTGATCTTAGTCTCATCGGGAGCTGTAGGCGTCGGTATGCATAAATTACATTTGTCAGAACGTCCGACTTTGATCCCTGAACAGCAAGCTGCGGCGGCTGTTGGTCAAGCCGAATTGATGAATATCTATAATCAAAGATTCAGTGTATATAATCAGCAGACAGCACAAATCCTCGTGACAAGAGACGTGGTAGATTACCCTGAAAGTCGTAAAAATGTGAGGAATACATTGGAACAGCTTTTGATCATGGATACGATTCCTATCGTGAACGAAAACGATACTGTCGCAGTAGATGAATTAGATCATCTGACAAAATTTGGCGATAATGATCAGCTGTCAGCAATCATGGCAAAACTTGTCGCGGCAGACCTTTTAATCGTTCTTTCTGATATCGACGGTTTTTATTCAGATAATCCGACTACAAATCCCGAGGCTCAGATGTATCGCTATATCGATAAAATCGATGAAAAGATTCTGGCACAAGCAGGTGGTGCAGGCAGCACCTTTGGAACAGGCGGTATGCAAAGTAAATTAAAAGCAGCTTCCAGGATATTTGAAGCAAACAGTGCAATGATTTTAGCAAATGGGAAAAATCCGGCAATCATTTTTGATATTCTTGCAGGAAAAGAAGTAGGTACTTTATTTAAGGAGGACTTGAAATGACTGATTTGATGCAATTAGGGCAACAGGCAAAAGATAGTGCGCAACAACTAGCACTTATGCCTACAAACCGTAAAAATGAGCTACTGGTTCAGATGGCGAAAACCATCAAAAAGAATCAACAAGCGATCATCGAAGCAAATCATAAAGACTTAGAAAAAGCAGTCGAAAACAATATCAGTGAAACGATGCAAGACCGCTTGCAGCTGACACCTGAGCGAATCAATGCCATGGCTGCAGAGATCGAAAAGATTGCTTCGTTAGACGATCCTATTGGAAAAGTAGATGAGATGTGGACGAACACCGACGGATTGAGAATCGGCAAAAAGCGCGTGCCCCTCGGCGTGATCGGTATCATTTACGAATCTCGTCCAAATGTCACGACTGATGCAGCCAGTCTAGCGTTCAAATCAGGGAATGCCGTTATCCTTCGCGGTGGCAAAGAAGCATTCTTCTCGAACCAATTACTGGTCCAACTATTGCAGCAAGTACTGGTCAGTGCTGGCGAATCTCCTTATGCCATCCAGTTTGTCGATGATACTTCTCATGAAACTGCAGGACAGTTGATGCGATTGACAGAATACTTAGATGTGCTGATCCCTCGAGGCGGAGCAAAATTGATCCAACGAGTCAAAGAACAAGCAACGGTACCTATCATTGAAACAGGTACAGGAAATAATCACGTATACATCGATAAAGAAGCACAGTTGTCTATGGCAGTGAAAATCATCGTCAATGCAAAAGCTTCCCGTCCTTCTGTCTGCAACGCGGCAGAAACATTACTGATCCATTCTGAGATCGCACCCTTTTTCTTACCAGCTATTGAAAAAGAACTGGTAGAACATGGCGTCTCTTTACGTGCGGATGCTCGTGCGTTAGAATATCTAGAGACAGCTGCTTTAGCAGAAGAGGCAGATTGGGATACTGAATATCTAGATTATATCCTTGCCGTCAAAGTAGTCGATTCTTTAAGTGAAGCAATTGCGCATATCAACCGACATAACACCAAGCATTCAGAAACAATCGTGACAGATAGCTATTCGGCTAGTCAGCGTTTCTTGAATGAAGTGGACGCGGCGGCTGTCTATGTCAATGCCTCCACTCGTTTTACAGACGGATCGGTATTTGGTTTTGGTGCAGAGATCGGCATCTCCACTCAAAAGCTACATGCCCGTGGTCCAATGGGGTTAAATGAATTGACTTCCACAAAATATATCATTTATGGCGATGGACAAATCCGCGAATAATGTTTCGTGTGAAACATTATTCACGCCTTTTGCCTTTTTACTGTAAAGATTCTATCCAACTAGAAAGGTGTCAGTATGTTTGAAATTTTAATGATTTTTTTTATTTACCTTATTTCTCTGAATATCGCTGCTTTTCTAGGAGTCGGTATTTTATCCCTTTTTTTTCAGTTCAAAAAACGAAGCATAGGGAGTCAACGGGAAAAATGGGCGCAGTATTTTGACAAAATTGGGCCAAAAGGTTTGGTTGCTCGCTTACACATCAGCTACATGGTTGCATTATGCCTGTTAGCTGGAGTCAATTACTATTCTTTTTTCGATCATTCAATTGCCTATACGATTACGTTGCTGATTGCTGGGATCTTTCACTTATCTTATAAATATCAGCTGAATAAAAACCACTTGAATCGGACTTTCCGCTAAAAAATATCCGTACGATAAGTAGGGTGCCTTGAACATCGGAAAAAAACTGCCGAACTTTTTAGAGCGTGGGACAAAAGTAAAGAAAAACTTTTGTCCCACGCTCTAAACATGTATAAACGGTGTTCTCCTACCAGCTGCCTGGTAAATCTGTTTCCTCTTCGTTAAGAAGTGAAAATCCGTCAAATGTTTCGCCATCATAATAACGAAGCAGCTCATCCATGGACAAGTTCATCGTTTTTTCTTTTTCTTCTTCCGCTGATTCTGCCAATAGCTGTTCCCGATACACCTGATACATACCAGCTATTTTTTGCTGCATCGCTTTTCTAGTTTCACCTTCCGCGTTGATCATTGGCAATTCTTTGATATAGCCACGATAAATCAACCGATCATCTGAAAATTCAATGGGTAATTCAACGAGTGTCAACCCGACTTCCTGAAAATATTCTTCCAGCATCTATTATCCCCCCATTCTTTTTCTTAAATGAATTTTAGCTTACCTACTGAAAATTTTCCAGTTTCATTATTTTGAGAAAAAAAGGGAATGTGACAAAAATCGTGTCACATTCCCTTTTTCCGAATAAACGGTGTTCAATCAGCTGTCCTTCGGTATTCGCTCAACAAATGGCAAAATATGAAGAACTATTTTTCCGTTGCTTCTCTAATACTCAGGTCAAAGCGCTGATTTCACAATCTCTTCCTTAAACGGTGTTCAAAAGCTTGCATCTGCGGTAATAAGCCCAACCAAACGAAAAATAGGAGGAGCTATTTTTGTTTGGCTGTTCTTATTACTTGATGCAGGACAGCTTTTTCACAACCTCTGATTTCTTATTCTTCTTCATTTGTAGCAAAATAATTACGGTGATAAATGATACAACATACACTGATAAGAACAATGGCCCCTGCAAAATAAAACGCATAGCTTTCACCAATATGTTCGCCGATCACACCTGCAATAAATGGTGCTAAAGCTCCACCGAAAAAGCGGACAAAACTATAGCTGGAAGAAGCAACGTTTCGTTGCAGACCGGGTATTTCCATAGCAATCGTCGTCAACAATGTATTGATGATTCCTTGGAAAAATCCTGCTAACACAATGCTGATCGGTACAAGGACTGGCATAGAAGTTCCAGCTCCTAATAACAGCAAACAAATAATGAATAAGACAAATGCAGCTAAAATCGTCCGATAAGTCGTAAACTTCCGCTCAAGAGCCGGTGCAACGAAAATCGAAGCAATAGCCAGAAGCACACCCCAGCCAAAAAATACAAAACCGACTTCTAATTCAGAATAGCCAATCAATAAAAATGGCGCATACGCAAGTAAAGTAAAGAATCCGAAATTATATAACAATGCGATCAGTCCAACTGAACGAAGTTTATGATTGCTTAACGCTTTGACACCTTCCCAAAGACCTACTTTTCTCTTTGGTTTCTCAGTTTCAGGTAAAAGTACCGCTAGGGCTATAAAACCGCAAAACATCAAAAAGGCTACCCCCAAAAATGGATAACGCCATGAACCGCTGCCCAAGACCCCACCGACTAGCGGGCCAACAGCCATTCCGCAGCCAAGTGCTGCTTCATACATCATGATTGCTTTTTCTGTGTTACCGACTAAAATACTGACGATCGTTGCTAAAGCAGTAGAGACAAATAAAGCATTCCCGACTCCCCAGCCAGCACGTAACCCAATCAACATACCGATATTGCCAGATAATCCACCAAGACCAGCGAATACAACGATGATAAACAATCCGGTCATCAATGTTTTTTTCAAGCCAATCCGACTAGATAGGAAACCTGTAAATAGCATCACCACACCAGTGACTAGCATGTAACTAGTAAATAACAGGGTTGTTTCAGCTGGCGTAGCGTTTATCTGTGCAGCAATCGTTTTTAAGATCGGGTCTACTAGGCCCACTCCCATAAAAGCGATCATACAGGTAGCTGCTACAACTAGCGCCGAACTTTTCCCCTTTGTTTCTTCATTTGTTTGTTCTTGTATATCTATTTGATTCTCCAATATTTCCATCCCTTTCTCTCTATTAGCATCATACATGATTTATTTTACATGTCAATATGCACATGTAAAACATGGAAACTTTACTGTGATATAATAAAGAAAATAAGACGAGAGGTAGGATTTTTATGAATACTTTAGCCTATATATTATTATGCGTGCTTTTATCCAAACCGCGTTCTGGGTATGAATTGAAGCAGCTGATCACGATTTTTTGGGAAGCTCATCACAGTCAAATCTATACGACGCTTGCCAAGTTAGACCAGCAGGGTTATGTGACCGTTTTGGACAAAGACGAGCACTCTCAAAAAAAGATCTACCACTTAACTGATGAAGGGCGTGCCCTTGTAGAGGAATGGATCAAAGAGGAGACCCCAGCTCCTACGCAAAAAGATGAATTTTTAGCAAAAATCTATGCTTTTTCAACACTCGACAAAACAACAGCTACTGGACTGCTATTCACTAGAGAACAACAGCTGAACAAAATCATGCAAAAAAATCAAAAAAAATTGAATGACCTCTCGCTAGACAAGAGACAAGAATTTGGGCGTTATGTTGTGATCCAGCGCCGAATCATGCTTTGTCAGCAGGAACTCCAATGGTGTCAGCAAGTAAGAGAACAAATGCAGCCGTTTTTTGAGTAATGGATAAACAGAACCTTTCTAGATTTATCTATTAAGCAACGAATCATCTTCACTAAAAGAATGATACATCTGAAAAAGAAAAACGATCCGAAAGACAGGCAAAAACCTATCGTTCGGATCATTTTTCTTTCTAGAACTGCATTGAAGGGACTGTGACAAAAAGCAGGTCACAACCTTTTTTTCAAATAAACAGTGTTCCATTATTCATTGCTTTGAATGGCTTTCAACACACTTCTTGAAAGTGGGCCAACGATGATCAACTGCAACGGTAAAGCGGCAATCACATTCATTTTCCAAGCATTCATATAAGCAGAGAATAATTGATCAGGTATTCCTTGTTCCATGATCACACCAAACAAAGACATACATGTGACCATTCCTAAAACCATCAAGCAGGAAATAGTTAAGATCATTTGGATCTTGCTTTCTGGATTTACTGGTAGTTTAAAGGCAATTTTTTTCGCCAGCACACCGATGATGAAGACATCCAAAATGAAAGCCACCACGAATCCAGGCACTAGACCAATCAACAAACTTGATAAATGAAGATCTTGATGCAGCCATAAATTATACGCGCTCATCCCCAAGACCATCAAAAAACACATCATTGTTGTAAAAATTATTCCTTCTTTTTTATTTGTAGGCAATCTGTACCACTCCTTTAAATTTGTCACGAAAATCATCGTAGCACATTTAAAAATTTCTCGTAAGTACTTTTTTTATTTTCTGCCCTTTTATTTCATAAACTTCATCAGCCGTACGTTCGACAAAGTAGGAATCATGAGAAGTAAACAAAATCGTTCCCGGATATACTTGCATCAGCTGCTCTAAAGCTTCGATCGTTGCCATATCAATGAAATTAGTCGGTTCATCTAACAGCAATACATTACTTGGCTTAGTAAAAAGCAAAGCAATCGTCAAACGGGTCGCTTCTCCCCCACTTAACGTACACAACGGTTTCGTCAGAGTTTCCTGAGCAAACCCTAAGTGATTCAGCAAACTACGGACAAGCGATTCCGAAAACTCTGTTTGTCTCATGACAAAACGAATGACGGATTCTTCAGATGTCATTTGATAATCCTTTTGCTGATAGACTTGAAAGCTCACTTTCGGAGAGAGAAGGATTCCTTCTCCTTGTTTGCGGATATGTTCCAATAAGGTTGTCTTACCTGAACCATTTTCGCCGACAATCGCGATTTTTTTACCTAAAGAAAATTGAAAATCGCTATTTATCAGTAATGTTCTTCCGTTTCTTTCCAATTGGATATTTTGTCCCATGATTGGATAACGATTGTGGAGTGCAAGAGATTTTGGTACTGGAAAACGGATTTGTTTCATCTGTTGCGGCTTAGTTGTTTCTCCTATTTTTTGGAGTCTTCTCTCTAATGTTTTCGCATTCTTTTGGATGGCTTTTTGTACACTGTCTTTTTGTTTAGAGGAAGACAACCGATCCGGTCTGATTTGTTGCTTTTTCTTTTTACTAGACACTTTTTCCAACTTTTCCGCTTGTTTTTTCTTTTCTTGGATCGATTTTTCCAATCGTTTTTTCTCTTTCATGATCGACTCTGCTTCTCGTAGCTGAGTCTTTTTCTCCAATTCCTTTTGAGTGAGATAGGCACTATAATTCCCCGAAAACTCTCGGATTTCTCCGTCTTTTACTTCCCAGATTTTCGTTGCCAGCTCATCTAGAAAATAGCGGTCATGACTAACAAAAATCAGCGTGCCATAATAATAACGAAGCTCTTCAATCAGTTGATCCACACTTTTTCTATCTAGATGGGTCGTCGGCTCGTCTAGAAGCATCCCTTGTTCATAAGAAGAAAGAAGACGTATCAACTCGATCTTTCGTTCTTCCCCTCCACTCCATTTCCGTTCCGAAGTTTCTTCCAGTTTTAACTGGAAATGACTGGCTAATTCCAAATTCAGATCCTTTATTTCAGCAAGATAGGTTAATTGAGGCAGATAGTTGAAAGTAATCTCTGTTTGGATTTTCCCTTGATTGGGGATAAGTTCTCCGGCTATCAGTTTCAGCAACGTTGATTTACCGACTCCATTTTCTCCTATGATCCCTATCCGATCTTGCTGATAGACACGAAGAGAATCAATAGATAATTCTAACTGGTTACCAAAACGAACTTGCAGGTTTGTTATATTTATTGCTAAATTTTCCATATGTTTTACACTCCTATTTCATGTAAAACAACAATTATCGATACTAAAAAAGAGCAGAAAAATCTGTTTGCAAAAAAACTGCATAACATCTTTTCCTACTCTGAACGAAATAACTATGACTAAATCATCAAATCTGTCATAGCTTTCACCTATTCTACTGTCGTTCGAAAAAATGGACATACTCCACCCATGAAATTGTTGTTTATACATGTCTTTTGAATTTATTTAGTTGTTATTCAAAAGTTCAAAACGTAATTTCATCGATGCAGTCATTTTTCCGACCTCCTTTTTTATTAGGTTACCACACACGATTCAAAAAAAGCAATAGCTACTGAATAGTAACTGAAAACCTTTTATTTGAACGTAGTGATCTTTTCTGGTGCTAAACGAACAGACTCATAACCTTCTTCTACCGCTTTTCCTATTGATAAAATAATAACTGGAACATAGCGGTCTTTATCCAAACCAAATGCCTCTGCCAACTGATCTGCTTCGAATCCACCAATTGGATTTGTTTCATAGCCATGATCACGTGCAACTAACATGAATTGCATAGCCGCTAAGCTAGAATCGACTTTGACTACATCGTTCATTTCTTCTCTTGAAAAGCTCTTGTAATAAGGAATGATCGCAGCTAATTGTTGATCTCTGACTTCTTTTGGCATCTTCCCTGATTCGTAAGCTTGGTTATAGATTTCTTCGCCATATTCGTAACATTGCATATCGCCAAAAATCATGACCATTGCAGAAGAAGTATCATTTTGTCTCGTATTGAAACGGATCAAAGGACGCAAGATTTCTTTTGCTTCCTCGCTTTCAGCGACCACAAAGCGCCATGGTTGCATGTTGACAGAAGAAGGAGCAGTCGTCGCTTCTTTGATCATTTCCAGCATTTCTTCGTGTGGGATTTTGTATGTTTCATCATATACGCGAACGGATCTTCTACCAGTCATAATTGTTGAAAAATCATTTTTTTGTTCCATTATTATTAACCTCTTTCGTTTCTGTTGTTATATTGCAAAGTTGGGTATTCAATTTATCTAAAAGTGTTAGGAATTGTTTCATTTCTGCATCGCTGAAAGCTGGGGACAGCACGGAACCTGTATCTTTATGGTCCATTTCACAATGCTCGATTTTCTGCTGGGCTTTTTCTGTCAGTGCTACGTACACTTCCCGGTTGTTCTGAGGATTTCTCTGACGCGAAACATAGCCGTTTGCTTCTAAAACCTTCAGATGACGTGTAACTGCTCCTTGATCAATCTGCAACTTTTCTTGCAAACTGCTTTGCAGCAATGGATTTTCTTCTTTCAGTCTCATCATGATCTCGTATCTAGTAAGACTTATACCGATATTTTCCTCAAAGATCTGGACGATTTTTTGATCGGCTAATTTGATTTGATATAAAAGGTGGCTAATCTCTTCTAAAGACATAATTTCCTCCTCTCTAATAATTGACTAGTCAACGATTGACTTGTCAATAATAGAATAAAAAAAGAAAAAAGTCAAAGAATCAGCTGTGAAATTAAAAAACAAAGGCTTTCAATAGAAATTAGTGTAAATAAAAGAAATCTCTTGTAGAATGAAAAGAAGGAACAATAAAAAAGAAAGAGAGGATAATGATGTGAGAAAAAGAATAGTAGCCGCAGTATTTCTCTTAGTGAATGCGACGTTGTTACCTAATAGTCTCGTATTTGCTGATACCGTTTTGGCAAATGTTCAAACAACAGAAACATCTACCCTATCAGAAGATGAAAGCGCACCATCCCAATCAAGCCTATCTGGAGAGAATTCCTATCAAAATCTAGAAGACAGCTCTTCTGCAGTAGAAAATTTTACACCGCCAAAAATCTCTGGAAATCCCTCTTTGCAAGGAGCAAATGGTAGATTTGAACAAATGAAACCTGATAAAATCCACCTTTCAGCTTCAAAACAAACAAAGGAATCGTTCATTCAGCAGCAATCTGCTCATAGCTACATTGATACGCAAGGTGTGTATGAGATTGTCTCTACTGATGTCCAGCTACCCGATGGACAATGGGTGGATAAAGGAACGATCCAACTAGTCATACCAACAGAGCCAACAGAACAAGTCACCAATTATCTGGCCTATTATGTAGCAAAAAAAATCAAAACCTATTCTTTACCCTTGGAAAAATCAGCAGATTTCTTGATGTTTGACGATTCGATCACTCTAGACAAGGAGCATTTTCTTTCTTCCGTACGTGCGTATTACTCAGAAGTTGCAGCTGGTCCTATCATTCAAACACATATAAGTATGACAGAAACCTATACGACTCTGAATGAAACAGATATTTATCCTACCTTCTATCGCCAAGAAGAACATCAAAAAATATCTGGACCAGCCCTCATCACGGATAAAGTAGCGTTATCGGATCAAACAACTTGGGTACATATCCAAACAGCAAACTATGAAGGATGGGTAGCAGCAAACTCTGTAACTGCTCATGAGCCAAAAACAGTTCCAGTTGAAGCATCACAAGGTCAGCTTTCTGAATCAGCCGTTACCTCTCTGTCACTTGATCAAGCTTGGTTAGAACAATCAGAGGAAACCATTTCACATTCAGAAAGTTATCACGTACAAAGAGCAGTCCAAATCAGCGATCAAGTGTTTTATGTGCTGACAGCAAAGGATTCTTCAATCGTTTTTGTCCCACAGAAAGAATTCCAACCAAAGGATCCAGTATCAGCAGAGACTGATTTCTCAAATGAACAGATAGGAACAGCTGAAAGTACAGCATCTGATTCAAAAGAAACAACTGATTCTTCTTTCCAGCCGCAAAACAAAGTGCCACAGACAGATGAATCTACCTTGCGTACTGCACATCCATCTATTACTTATAGTACACATGTCAAAAATCGTGGTTGGCTGCCAAATGTTTCTAGCGGTCAACTTTCAGGAACAACAGGTCAATCTTTACAAGTAGAAGCTTTTCGTATCCATCTTTCATCCTCCCTCTCTGGTGCTATTGAATACACCTCTTATGTCCAAGGTTCAGGATGGCAAAATTGGGTAGCTAACGGCGCTATTTCTGGAACGACTGGACAAGTCAAACAGATTGAAGGAATCAATATTCGATTAACTGGACAATTAGCAGCAACTTACAATGTTTATTATAGAGTCCATGTACGAAATTTTGGCTGGCTTCCTTGGACAATGAACGAAAATCCTTCCGGAACACTTGGATACGGTCATCAAATCGAAGCAATTGAAATCCAATTATTGGACAAAAACAGTTCCGGCCCTGCTACTAACGGTATTTCTTATATCGAAAAGGAACCATCCGTATTGGCGAATACTCACGTAACTAACAGAGGATGGTTAGGCCAGACAGATGCTGCTAATCAAGCTGGTACGACTGGCCAACGGTTAAGTCTTCAAGCAATGCAACTGCGTTTATCTGAAAATACAATTGGTGGCGGTATCACTTATCAATCCCATATCGCTAACAAATGTTGGGAAACCAACTGGGCACAAAATGGCACGATTTCTGGTACGACTGGACAAAATCTGCCTATTGAGGCGATCCGCATCAATCTGACTGGCACAATCAGCACCCGATATGACGTTTATTATCGTGTACATGCACAAGAATTTGGCTGGATGAACTGGGCAAAGAACGGTGAATCAGCTGGTACACAAAGCTATGCTTACCGTGCAGAAGCGATTCAAATTGTATTAGTAAGGAAAGGAGGAGCCGCACCTGGTGCAACTACTCGCGCCTTTCGTATAGCTCCGCCTAGAATCACGTTGCAAGGACATGTATCGAATATTGGCTGGGTAAGCCAAACGAGCCTGAACAACTCGATCAGCTACGCAAATCAAGGAAGACAATTTGAAGCGATTCGCGCAAATTTAGGAACATCAAGGTATACTGGCGGTATCCAATATGATTCACACATAGCTGACAGCGGTTGGACCAGAACTGTATCCAATGGAGCGATCTCAGGAACGACTGGACAAAATCGCTCTCTTCAAGCCTTTTCCTTTCAGTTGACAGGAGAACTTGCTGAAAACTATGATATTTATTATCGTGCCTTTGTTCGTTCCAGAGGCTGGTTAGGCTGGGCATCAAATGGACAAAAAGCAGGCTCTGTCAGAATGAATTTGCCTGTTGAAGGTATCCAGCTAACCATTGTTGAAAACGACCGGCGGCCAAGCGGCTATCAGCCAAACCAACTGACGATTCTAGGACAAGTGAATGATCAGACACCTCAGGGAAGATTCATCAATTCTGTCAGCCAAAGTGCGAATCGTATCGCGCCTGCTCATGGCTTGTATACTTCTGTCATGTTGGCTCAAGCGATCCTAGAAACAGGATATGGCACAAGCTATCTAGCTCAGCACGCGAATAACTTCTTTGGGATGAAATTCAAAGACGGCGAAGATGAAGGAAAGTATGGCTATATCTGGCATATATCTAACGAAGTGATCAATGGTGTCGTTGTCCCTGTCAATTCAAAATTTCGGGTCTATCAGTCTACTGACCAATCCTTCTTAGATAACGCCTTAAAATTAAGATATGGTGTTTCTTGGGACCCAAACCGATATGCGGGGACATGGAAAGTCAATGCACGTTCTTACAGAGATGCTACCCGTGCATTAACAGGAACATACGCGACAGATCCTGATTACGGTCAAAAATTGAATAATCTGATCGAATATTGGAAGCTGGATCAATTTGATTGAACGGGCATAAAAAAAGGTTGTGACAAGAATGTTGTCACAACCTTTTTTGAGTAAATGGTGTTCAAAAACTTGCATCTACGGTAATAAGTCCAGCCAAACGAAAAACATGAGAAACTGCTTTTGTTTGGCTGTTCTTATTACTTGATGCAGGACAGCTTTTTCACAACCTTTTGGTAAACGGTGTTCAATCAGCTGACCCTCGGTATTAGCTCAAAAAACGGCAAAATATGAGGAACTATTTTTCCGTTTGTTTCTCTAATACTCAGGTCAGGACGCTGATTTCACAACCTCTGATACATGGTGTTCCAGAAATACCTTCTTCGAGAATAAGCTGAAATCTCACAAAAATTGGAGAAACAATTGTCGTCAATTCCTTCTTATTTCTTGAAGCTGACCA
>NZ_KV815613.1:86155-136323 GCF_001814285.1 Enterococcus sp. HMSC076E04
TTGAAGCTGACCACTTCTGTCACAACCTCTTTTTAATAACCATAAAATCCTATTCCTTCATATCTCCAGCCCATTGGCGTTAGCCAATCTCTTTCTTTCGCACTTAAGGTATAGTGATGGGTACCAGTTTTTTCATTTGGATTGAATAGTCGATAGATTGGCTTGGAACCACCAGAGTAAAAACTTAGACCTTCATAGCGCCAACCGATTTTTGTTAAGGAGTTGATCTCAGATTGCGCCATTGTGTAATGATGGTCTCCGCTGTAAGGATTGTATAAACGGTAGACAGGCTGTCCACTGTTTGGTGCTTGCCAAGCAATTCCTTCATATTCCCAGCCTACAGTTGGCAGATAATTTTTTTCGCCGGCATTCAATGTATACAAATGCTCTCCTGTATGACGATTATATAAACGATACATTGGAGAAGTTGAAGTTGGTGCTGTATCATACTGCGTCAGATTGTAAGTCTCGATTACATTGTTTAGTGTAGCACCATAATTAGGCGCAGTGGCATAACGACCGGTCAACCAAGCTGTAGCATCCTTGTAAGAGTTCGTATTGCTTTTCCATGCACCAGAATAGTAATACACGCCCGGCTGGAAAGAAGTCGTCTTCAATACCGTCACATTATCTTGTAATGATTCTTTGTACGAAGGATATTTTCTAAAAGCAGCATTTACCGTAATCCATTGTCCATTGACATATTCCGAAGTAGGCATCGTAACAGATTGACCATTATAGCTTCCTTTGATTCCAAATAGATTGTAATTAGGAGCAGAAGCCAAGGCACTGTTCCCCCAGCCGCTTTCAACGATTGCTTGTGCAATCATGACTGATGCGTATAAGTCATTGGCACTTGCCAAACTTTGTGCAGTGGATGCAATACTATCAATGAATGCTTGTCGAGAATTAGCAGATGAGCGGGCAGAAAAAGCGTAGCCAGTATAGTTTTCGAATTCAGACAAATCTGCTTGATGGGTATGTGTCAATGTTTGTCCATCTGTCAATTGGTTCGTGATTTCTTCCGCATTCTCTGGATTTTTCTGAGCTTCTGCTGATGTGCTTTTTTCCGTTTGCGGTTGTTCTGTTGTCCCTGTTGTTGATTCTTCAGTTGAAACCGTATTTTCGGAGACAGTAGCTGACTGCAACGTACTTTCTGTATCGTTTTCAATTCCTATTTCTGAAGAACTCGTTGTCTGAGCTGTGACTGTTCCTGTCGTTTCTTCAGCTAGCACGGTTGTGTTGGCAACTGCTAGATTTCCTAAAAGAATAACGCTAAATAATAAATTTCTTGCTTTCATTCTTTTTCTCCTTTAAATATGAAACTTTACCTAAATAACAGTGTAACTAAAAAAGTAAAAGTAAGTCAATGCTCATAATTAAATAACATACGTTTCTTTATTTTGTGCTCTCAATGATCCTCATATATTCCATTAAATTACTATAATTATAAAAAAAGAATTGACAAAACATAACTGTCTATATAAAATGATTACGTTAACAATAATTCGTTTCATGTGACTAGATCATACTAGGCATGAAAAATCTCTGAGGAACATGGTTTCCTAGGAGGTTTTTCGTGTCTATTTTTGTTTGGCCGCAATCAACTGGTCTAGCAGACATGAAAACCAAATCTTCAAAAAGGGTGCGCGCATGAAAATCAAAAAGATCTTTAATCAAAATGCAGTATTGGTAGATGACGGTGGGCAGGAAAAAGTAGCTATTGGAAAAGGAATTGGATTTGACAGAAAAAGAAATGATTTGATCTTTGATCGTGATATTGAGCGGATATTCGTCATGGAGCCAGAAGGACAAATCAAATTGCAAAATCTACTCAATCAGATCGATGAACGCTTTTTGTTTGCAGCAGAAACAATCATCGATCATGCGGAAACTGTCTTGATGGAGAAACTGAATGAACATGTGTTGATCGCTTTGACCGACCACATTGCTTTTTCTGCGGAGAATATCAATAACGGTATCGTCATCCGCAACAAGCTTTTGAGAGAAATCGAAGTGCTTTACAGTGATGAATCCAGTATTGCTCAATGGGCAGTAGAATATCTGACAAAAGAGCTTGGGATTCCATACACTTATGACGAAGCAGGATATATCGCAATCCATATCCACAGCGGTCGAAGCGGTCGAAATAATAACCATCGCAGTATCCGTGAAGTGACGATTGTATCTGATATCATCCATTTAGTGGAATCAGAATTGGAAACAGATATCCATTCAGAACCATTTTCACTGAATTATTCAAGACTGGTGAATCATTTACGACTGCTTCTACAACGAACCCATGCGCAACAATATGCTGTCTTGGATACGGAAATCGTAGAAATGGTCAAACGAAAATACCCAGAAAGCTATAAGATTTCTAAAAAAATCCGTGTGTTGCTGACCAAAGAATACCAGCTCGCGATCACGAAAGAAGAACTGGGTTACTTGGCCATCCATATCGAGCGTTTAAGAAGCGCAATCGTACAAACAAATGTTAACAATCATGAGGAGGAAAAAAATTGAAAGCATATCTACAACGAATGGGACGTTCCCTTCAACTCCCAGTTGCGGTCTTACCTGCTGCTGCTTTGCTAGTAGGGATCGGAAACTGGTGGGCATCTTATAGTAACGACATTGTCGCTCATTTTTTACAAGCTGGAGGTAACGCAGTTTTAGGTCAATTGCCTTTGCTGTTTGCTGTTGGGTTAGCACTAGGGATGTCAGTGGACAAATCAGGTGCTGCTGCCTTGGCAGGTTTGGTTGCATTTGAAGTTCCCGTAAACGTTTTAAAAACTGATTCAGTAGCCACTTTATTGAATATCAAACCAGAATCAGTTGATCCATCTTTTGCTCAGATCAGTAACGTATTTATTGGTATTATTGCCGGATTGATTGCGGCAGCTCTTTATAATCGTTTCCACGAAGCAAAATTACCGATGGCTTTATCTTTCTTTAGCGGCAAGCGTTTAGTGCCAATCTTAGCTGCCTTCGTCATGCTGCTGATCAGTGCAGTGCTACTGCTCGTATGGCCTCCGGTTTACTCTGCTTTAGTTTCTTTTGCTAAATTCATTTTGAGTTTAGGATGGGTTGGTGCAGGTCTTTATGGCTTCTTCAACCGTTTACTGATCCCTACAGGATTGCATCAAGCAATGAACTCCGTGTTCTGGTTTGACGTAGCTGGAATCAATGATATCGGTAAATTCTTGGCTTCTGAAGGAACAAAAGGCGTAACAGGAATGTATCAAGCTGGATTTTTCCCAATCATGATGTTCGGGCTTCCAGCAGGAGCATATGCTATTTACAGAAATGCACGTCCAGAAAACAAAGCAAAAACAGCTTCATTGATGTTAGCAGCAGCTTTTGCTTCATTCTTTACTGGTGTAACAGAACCACTTGAATTCTCATTTATGTTCGTTGCTTGGCCATTATATGTCTTGCATGCCATTTTCACTGGGATTTCTTTAGCAGTGAGTGCATTCTTCCATTGGACAGCAGGATTTGCCTTTAGTGCCGGATTTGTCGATTACTTCCTATCTTTGAAAAATCCGATTGCGAATCAGCCTTTGATGTTGATCGTCCAAGGGTTAGTAACAGCAGTGATTTACTACTTTGGTTTTAACTTTGCTATCAAAAAATTCCATCTGATGACTCCTGGCCGCGAGGAAGCAGATCTTTCAGATGACGATACTGCAACGACTAATTCAGACAATAAATATGCGGCACAAGCAAACAAAATCTACGCTGCATTAGGCGGAGCTGACAATGTAACTTCAATCGACAACTGTACTACACGTCTTCGTTTGCAAGTCAAAGATACAGGCCTGATCGATCAAAACAAAATCAAAGCCACTGGCGTACCTGGAATGAAAATCATTGATGGGAAAAATGCGCAAGTCATCGTAGGTACAGAAGTACAATTCGTTGCAGATGAGATGGCAAAACTGCATGGTGGTGCTGCAGCACGACCTGCACAAACAAACACTGTGGTTAAAACAGAAACATTTGCCGGTGGAACGATCGAACAAGATATTTACGCTATCGCAAATGGGAAACTGATTCCAATCACTGAAGTTTCAGATGATGTATTCGCAGAAAAAATGATGGGTGACGGCTATGCTGTATTACCAGAAAATGGAGAAATCTTCTCTCCAATCGCTGGTACGATCACAAACATTTTCCCAACGAAACATGCCGTTGGTATCCAAACTGATTCTGGTATCGAAGTCTTGCTTCATATGGGAATCAACACTGTTGACTTAAAAGGCGAACCATTCACTTTATATGTAGAAGAAGGTCAAAAAGTCGCAAGAGGTCAATTGATTGCTTTAGTTGATCTTGCTGCTATTCAATCTGCAGGCAAAAACACGGATATGGTCGTTGTATTCACAAATGGCGACAAAGTCCAAAACCTAGAAATTAAACCCGCACGTGATGTAAAAGCAAATGATAAAATCGGCTCTGTTTCCAACAAAGCCTGATCCATCGTCTTCCCCAGACTTTTTTATCGATAAACAAAAGCAGCTGAGACAAAAATCTTGTCTCAGCTGCTTTTTTCGAATAAAAACGGCGTTCTCCTGCCAACTCCGCGGTAATAAGTCCAGCCAAACGAAACATATGAAGAGCTATTTTTTATTTGACTCTTCTTATTACTTGATGCAGAACAGCTTTTTTACAACCTCTGGTAAACGGTGTTCAAAAACCAGTTTATCGGCATGAAGTCAAATTTATGCAAAAATGTGGAAAGCCATTTTCATAAAATTTTTCTTCATACTCAAAACTAAGCGGCTTTTTCACAACCTCTTTATATCATCCATTATTCCTGATCCAATATTTCTTTCAATGCTGCTTCAAGAGAGACTAATGGTTTTTCCAAAACTTTTTCTAAATCATCAGAAGAAACAGCTAACTGACCCTTTTTGATATCATGTTGGATCGCTAAAAACATGTCAGCTGCTTCTTGAGGGAATCCGGCTTCTTTTAGATTTTCGACAAACGCTGCATCACTTGCTTCAATAATTTCTAACTCTTTACCTGTCGCACGCTCTAATGCCTTGGCTAATTCTTCATAGTCAGTTAGATGGCCGGATAATTCTAAGATTTCTGGGGAGTCATTCTCTACTAGTACTTTTGCTGCGGCTTCTGCATATTCCCGTTTCAATGCCCAACCTGTTTTTCCATTTCCTGCAGCATAAACGAATTGACCAGTTTTTAAAGCTTGCCCAATGATAGGTAATTCATTCTCTACATACCAATTGTTCCGTAAAAATGTATGGGGAATACCTGAATCCTTAATCGTTTTTTCAGTGAATTGGTGATCTGGCGCTAATACACTGATTGAGTGATCGGCATCTGCAAAACTTGTATAAGCGATATAAGATACCCCGGCTGCTTGCGCTGCTTTCACTACATTCTCATGTTCAGCTTGGCGATTTCCTGGAACGCCAGAGACAAAAAGCAATCGATCTATTCCTTTCAACGCTTCTTTCATTGAATCTAAATCATCATAATCACCAATACGTATGTTAAATCCAGCTTCTTTCAGTGCTTCTCCTTTTTCTTCACTACGTACTAGTGCATAGATTTCATTTTGTGGAACCATCTTTTTTAAGAATTCTAGCGCATAACCACCAAAACCTCCAGTTGCTCCTGTTACTAAATAATGCATCTTTCCCACTCCTTATTCTTTTTATTTGTTAAGATTTATAGCTGTACATTTATAAATTACACCTTTATCATAAAGAGTGTGGTAAGATAAGTCAAGCAAAAAAAATGAAAGGATGACAACTGATGAAGTATTCTCTGCAATTTAGTGATGCAATCCATGTACTTGCCTATATTGAAATGTTTCAAGATACCCGATTGCTTTCTAGTGAGATGATTGCCAACAGTATCGAAACAAATGCAGCAAATGTACGTAAAATCATGAGTCAGCTCAAAAAATCCGGCTTGATCCTTACAAAAACCGGAAAACCGCAACCTTCCCTTGCCAAAAGACCAGATCAGATTTCTTTACTAGATGTCTACCGCAGCATTGAAGGTAATACACAGCTTATCCAAGTCGATCCAAAAACAAACCCAAATTGCGTCGTTGGTGCAAATATCCAGGAAGCTTTAGAAGAAAGCTACGCTCGACTGCAGAAAAAAGCAGAAGAAGAAATGGCTAAGATCACACTTGATAGTCTGATACATAAAATAGCCGTTTTGGAAAAAGAAAAAAGACCAGAAAACACAGGCCTCGTAGAGAGATTTTTATAATTCTCTCTACTGGGCCTGCATTTTTCTGATCGGAATCGTCTACATAAATTCTTTTATTCTCCGGGAGACAAAAGCCTTGTCATGCCTCATTTTCCTCTCTAATGCTCAGGTCAAAACGCTACTTTCACGACCTCTATATTATCATGGTTTGTTGACTACCGGTATCCAGATTTCTCCAATGTATTTCCCATCGGCAACACCCATTTCAACGACAGCATTCGGTCCCCCAACATAGGCGTAATCTTCTACTTCTCTTAAAACATGTCCAAAGGCCGTATTCGTCAAATCATTTCTCAACTCTTCAGACGACTCAGCAGAAGCGCTTACAATGAGATAGGTTCCTTTTGGAAATGGGATGATTCTCGTAGTGTTAGGAATATCCTGACTCGTTTGAACACCGACATAGTACATCATTTTCCCGTCATAGGGTTCGTTGACTGTAAAGAAATAATGATTTTCAGCAGCTTGTTTCAAGGTGTCTATTGTTCCGTCACTGATGACTTTTTGCTCAAAGGCTTGCTTCTCTGCTGCCAAACCGACAAAATCTGTATTGCTACTTTTCAATTCCACACCAATACCTGTCACTGCAAACTCTGGTTTTTCTTCAATCTTATACTTTGCCATTTCTCCCACCCTTTCTATTATGTTAAGTTCATCTTACATAAAATTAAAGAGAAATGACACGATTACGCTCTTCTTGTAGGGATACTTTCATTTTTTAACTATTTTTTTGCTTTCACTGCAATCCAAATTTCACTGTAAACATGACTGAAGTCCTCTCCCCATTTTGTAAAAGAGATCTCGGGAGCTTCAACTAACTCATAATCTGAAGAAGGAAGCCATTCTGCATAGATTTTCCCCCAAGTGTCTTGTAAAGTTTGGGGAAATGGTCCTTTATTAGGAAAAATGGCCCAAGTGTGTTCTTCTATAGCAAACATTTCTAAATCAGCGTACGGATTTTCTTTTGTCGTAGCAAAGCCGATCATGTGCATCAAACTACCCTTTTCTTCCAAGCGGTCTCCATCAAATCCATAAGAAACGTTGATTACTTGATGTGGATATAAATCTCCTAACTTATGCATCTCTTCCCTTTGAGTCTCCGTGATCGTCTGCGCTAACTTTTGTATTTCTTGATTAACTCCTTCAAATTGGACAGGGACTTTTTTCGCCACACCTGCCACATAAAACTGTTCTTTCTTTTCGATACGAAATTCCATCGATTTTCCTCCTCTGACATCAATAAAAAATGTCAAGCGTGGAAAAGATTTTTGTATGCCATATCTGCTGATTTCTGAAGGCAGATAACCTGACCAATCACGAAAAGCTCTTGAAAAACCCTCGACTGTTTCATATCCATATCTAAACGCCGTTTCTGTTACTTTTTCCCCACCTAGAAGATCGCGATTAGCCAAAGCCAATCTACGGTTTTTGATATAGTCCATCAGAGACATCCCTGCAATAAACGTAAAGATGCGCTTTAACTGATATTCAGAGATTCCTGTATTTTCGGCTATTTTTTTATAGGTAAGACTTTCTGTCAAATGTTCTTCGATGTAATCAATCAATTGGTTCAGATCTTTAAGCATATTTATCTTCCTCCTTGCTTGCCTTTTCATCATATTATCAAAGAAAGTCAATTACTTGATGAATCAGGAACCAATTTAGTCGGGTATAGAAAAATTTGTATGGATTTAAAGAAAATTCTCAAGCAGCGTTTTGTAACGGATAATTGGTAGTATCTGCCTACTTATGTTTTACCTTTAGAAAAAATGAATTTTGGGGAAGACACATTCTAAGTTAACAAAGCAGGAAAAATAGCTTTTATCCCCTTCGTTAAACCGCTTACTATCTACTGTACAAAGCAAGTAGCTATTCGGACTGTTGATACGAACGCTGCTTGAATCTTTCTTTGCGTTACATCATACCTCTTTTATTGATTGAAACCATTATTTATTTCCAACAAAATTCCTTCATTTTTGCCAGATAAATAAAAAAACAAAAAGTTCCATCTTTAAAATACGCTATTTTTTTACTTTTTCTCCCATTCTCTAAGAAAAGGAACGCAGAATTAATTTTTGACAATTCGAGAAAAAGTTGCTTCACAGATATGGTAAAATCAGCTACTTTTTTCTTTGACGATTCTTTATACTAAATATAAACAAATGTTTCATGAAAGGAGAACTATATGAATAATTGGCTTGAGCTTTTTCCTGAAAACATTTTGGAACGCGGGTACAGCTATCATCTGCACGGATTTGTCAGTCATTTGAACTATACGAGTAAACACTTGACCGCAACAGTTTCTGGCACGGAAGATTATAAGGTAGTGATCACATGGGATGAAAAGACGAATATGACTTGCGATTGTCTATATGCCATAGAAGGAAAAAACTGCAAGCACATGGCTGCTGTCTTATTCGCTTACGAAGAACGTCCAATAAAAAAATCCAACTACTCGCTTTCCGAACTCTCTTCCTTTGTTTCTTCCGCTAGTTCCTCTCTTGTACGGGAACTTTTAACAGAGATTCTTATAGAACATCCGCAATTTATCGAACGCTTCAAAGAGAAGATCCCGCTCCATGCAGTAAACTACACAGATAAATTAGCAACAATCATCCACAAATACGATCATCCTATCGGAAAAAACAAAAACAGGAAAACAGCGAAGTTCATCATGGAGATGCGAACGTTCATTCAAGAAGCTGTTGAGTCGCTTATACAGCAAAATGCCTATCTTCCCGCATTCGAATTGATCAATGAAGTGATTGCTACTCTTGAAACATGCTATTTGGAGCCTGCGGACGAACGATCACTTCTTCTGATAGAGGACTGTTATTATTTATGGAAAGAATTATTAGCAGAAGCACCCCGTGCAGAAAAAAGACAAATGTTCTCTTGGTTCGTCTACCAAGTCGATCATACTGACGCCTCTTATTCAAAAAGCTACTCCATAAAAATCCTGAAAGAAGAATTTCAGGAAAAAGAGTTTTCTAGCCAAAAGAAAAAAATAGCCAAAAAACGAAAAGAATCTGTAAAAAAAGGCGAGCCCCACAAAAAAGGACAAACACACGCGGACAAGCAGTCTGAATCCCTCAAAAAAACAACTGGCTCTACTTTAAAAAATGCGGATGATACAAGTAAAATAGACAATTTGAAAAAACGTTTATTAGCATCTGACAGTATCCACTTCCCTACATTGGAAAAACTAAAAAACGCATGTCCACCTGAAACATGGCCG
This sequence comes from Enterococcus sp. HMSC076E04, assembly GCF_001814285.1. Lineage (NCBI taxonomy): Bacteria > Bacillati > Bacillota > Bacilli > Lactobacillales > Enterococcaceae > Enterococcus > Enterococcus sp. HMSC076E04. Next base: position 95,652 of record NZ_KV815613.1, read on the forward strand.
ATCATACGTAATGAACTGTTTTCAGCTCTTAAATATCATAAAAATGTGGATCGTTTTTATGCAGCAGAAGGTTGTTATGATTTATTGTGGGATTATGTAAAAAGTACAGACAGATTGATCATGATCGATCGGTACTTTGATATCTTGAAAAACTATTGTCCTAAACAGTTATTACAAAAATATGAATTTGAATTACGCCAAAACGTAGCTAATTTTGCGACAAAATTGGAATACCAAAAACTTGGCAACCAAATAGAAAAAATGGCTAGCTTGCCAAACGGACTTGTGACAGCTAAATTGTTGACCAAAGAACTTCGAGAAAAATATCCGCGCAGAAAAGCATTGATTGCTGAGATGAAAAGAATTGAACCAAGGTTGAAGTAAAGAAGATGGAAAAGATTGTGACAGAAGTGGTCAGATTCAAGAAATAAGAAGAGACTGTGACAAAAGTTTTGTCACAGCCCTTCTGTTTTATAATTTATAAGTTATGACAGATTTCCTTCGTTGCTGGATAGATTTTTCGGTATTGTTGATAGATTTTGCGATACTTTTCTACATTTTGTGAGAGAGGTTCCACTGCATCTGTATATTGGATAAAAGTCTGACAACAGCTTTCAGGCGTATCGAACCATCCTAATCCTAGTGCAGCAATCATTGTTGCGCCTAATGCAGGTCCTTCCTCCACACTTAAACCATAGATCGTTGCATCGAAAATATCTGCTTGGATTTGTAGCCATGCAAGATTTTTTGCGCCTCCTCCCACCGAAACAATACGTGTAAATCTGCGACCCGCTAGTTCTTCCATCAACTGTTGCGAATCTTTCAATGAAAAGGTGATTCCTTCCAACACTGCTCGGGTAAAATGGCTAAGTGTATGTCGAGTATCCATACCAATGAAACTCCCCCGTATCTGACTATCGGCGTACGGTGTTCGTTCCCCTGAAAGATAGGGTGTAAACAATAATCCATTTGAACCTGGCTCGATCTTTTCGATTCCTTGCAGCAGTTCTTCAAAAGAAAGTCCTTTGGCAAAAGTCTTTTTGAACCAATTGAGACTGTGTCCCGCAGCTAATGTCACTCCCATAGAATAATAAGCATCATTTATTGCATGATGGAATAAATGGAGTTTGCCTTCATAAGACTTTTGGTTATTTTTCTCATAAGACAAAAATACTCCTGAGGTTCCAATACTAACCATAGCTGCGCCATCTTGGATGATCCCAGCACCTAAAGCAGCACATGCATTGTCTGCTCCGCCAGCAAATACCTTTACTTCTTTGTGGAAACCAAATTGTTCTGCTAGTTCTTTGCGTACCGATCCAATGCAATTAGTAGAAGATACAAGCGGAGGCAATATTTTAGGAGAGATATGGAAAGTCTGTAAGAGCTCCTCAGACCATGTTTTTCTTTCCATATCAAGTAATAACGTACCTGCAGCATCTGAATAATCCATCTGCTGGTTTCCTGTCAGCCAAAACCCAAGGTAATCTTTCGGCAATAAAACATGACGAACATTTGCCCATAATTCCGGCTCATTTTCTTGAAGCCATAGCATTTTAGGCAACGTAAAACCTTCTAATGCGCGATTATTGGTAATCTCAAGTAATCGATCACCAAAGTTTTCCATTATTTCTTCACATTCTTTGGTTGTACGCACATCATTCCATAAAATCGCATTTCTTAACGGTTGGTTCGCTTCATCTAGTACGACTAAACTGTGCATTTGACCAGAAAAACTGATTCCTTCTATTCTTTGAGTAAAATCAGGCACTTTTTCAGCTAATTCTTCGATCACTTGACCACAAGCTTGGATCCAGTCTTTAGGATCTTGTTCACTAAATCCAGCTTCTGGTTGTAGCAACGGATAGTCTTCGCTCGCCGCACCCTGGATCGTCCCATTCCTATCCATTACTAATCCCTTCAATGAACTAGTTCCTAGATCAATACCTAAAATATACATTTGACCACCTGCCTTGTTTTTATTATCCTATCAAAAACGACTGCTGACAATGTCTGTTTTTCCTATTCTTTGATCCCACCTGCAGTCACGCCACCTATAATGTACTTCGATAAAAACAGATAAATCAGCAGAAGCGGTGCGATACTGAGAGAAATCCCTAGATACATACTGCCGAATTCTGTACGATAGACATCGGTTTTTAACAGCTGGATCAACATCGGCAAGGTAAATTTGTCAGTATCGTTGATCAAGATCAGCGGCATCAAAAAATTGTTCCAAGTAGTCACGAATGAAAATATAGCCATCGTCGCTAATCCCGGTTTCATCAAAGGAAGCATCACTTTATGGAAAATCTTCAGCTCTCCTGCACCATCTAAACGCGCTGAATCTGCCAAATCGGAATGATAAACAGTCTCCAGATATTGTTTCAAAAAGAAGACAGTCGTAGGCGATGCAATCGCTGGAAAGATCAATGGAATATAGCTATTCAGCAAATCCAACCGATTCATAAATTGATAAAAACCAATCATGCTGATCTGCTGAGGAATCATGATCAAACCAAGAATAACGGCAAAAGCAAGTCTTTTTCCTTTGAAGCGATAAGCAATCAATCCATACGCAGTTAAGGCAGAGAAATAGACATTCAATAACGTAGCACCAGCTGAGATCACCAAACTATTTTGGAATCCGTTGAACACATCGAATCCTTTATTCCTCAAAACATGCCAATTCGCTGCTAACTGTGTTCCCGGAAGTAAGGATAGCCCTTGTTGTATTTGCTCTGCTGAACGTGTGGAATTCACCAGAACGACCCAAAAGGGAAAAATACTCAAAAACGTAAGTAACAACATGAATCCATAAATCAGCAGACGTTGCAACCGATAGTGTTTATCCATTTCTTCCCCTCACTTTGCTCTTTTCTTGGAAAAACCGGAAAAGCAATGTACTCAAAAGAATCGACATCCCTAACAAAATGACTGAAGCTGTCGCAGCAATCTGAAAATTCCGACTACCAGTAAATGCTTGTTTGTAGATGAACATCGTGATCGTGTTGACACTATTGTCAGGATTTCCGTTAGTCAATAAAAACGGGATATCGAACATCTGCAGACCCCCGATCAATGACGTCACTAAAGTATACAGCATGATAGGTTTCAATAACGGCAACGTGATCTTTCGAAAAATCTGAGCATCACTTGCGCCATCAACCATGGCAGATTCGAAAAGTGACTGATCGATACTTAATATCCCTGAAACAAGTACAATCGTTGTCTGCCCATACCACATCCAAAACTGAATAAAAGAGACAATCAAGCGTGTACTTGCCACACTTCGGAAAAAATCAAACGGTCGCTCCAACACGCCTAAATGAGTCAGGACCAAATTCATCGGCCCCATCGGAAAGCTGAACAATGCAAAAAATAGAACGGCTACAGACGCTGCTGTAATAATGTTTGGCAAATAGAAAATGATTTTAAAGAAACCTGTCCCCTTCAACTTCAATTTGAGATTTGTAAACCAAGCAGCCAAAAGGAGCGCCAACGTAATCTGAGGGACAAAATTCACACCCCAAAGAATCAACGTGTTTCTGATTGATTGAAGGAACAATGTATTGTTCAAAAGATTGACATAGTTTTCGAAACCGACGATCGAGGCTTCTGTATTCCATCCTTTCAAATCTGTGAAGCTTAAAAAAATAGTATAGAAGATTGGATAAAGCTGAAATACTAGAAATGCTAAGAAAAATGGGGCAATGAATAATAAACCATAACGATTGTAGCGCTCAAATCTAGCTTTTTTCACTCGAATCTCCTTTCTTGTACCTTTTAGACAACTGTCCCAGCTAATCGATTTCTAAATCAGGATAAGCATTCGCTACGGCATCTTTGAAATTTTGGATAGCCGATTCTTTGTCCGTCTCTCCTTTAGAATAAGGTGTCAAGCAATGGTCGATAAACAACGTTTCGATTGTTTGATCATATTCAGTCAGAATTTTTGCATTGATTGATTGGACTATTTCAGAAAATTCATCATAATGGTTTTGCCCGCCCAGAAAGTCTTCCTGGTAAGACGATTTGATTGCTTCTACTACCCGTTCATTCGATACAAAGTCTCCCGTATCTTTTGCCCATTGTTCCAAAAATTCTGGGTCAGTAGTTAGATATTGGATCAGCGCTGCCGCTTCTTCTTTCATTTCTGAGGTGTCCGTGGCACCGATCCATGTACCACCCCAAAACCAAGAAGAAGGTCCTTGGATCATCCGCCAATCCCCTTCTGTTGTTCTAGAGCCGTCTGCCGAAGTAGCATTTTGTTTCAACCAATAATGTAATCCCCATGTAGGCAGACTATATCCAAAGTCTGTCTCGCCATTCATTCCAGCAAACCATGCTTCTGATTGACCTTCTGTATCTTTCGTCAAATCTTCTTCAACAAATCGCCGTGAAATATCCATTAATTCATGAAGTTTATCATCGATGATTAGCTTTTCATCTTCCACCCATCCTGATTCCCGCATACCAAAAAATGGTTTTGCTAAGTCTTGGACACTGGAGATCATCTGGACAGTCCCACCACTGTTTTCTTTGACTTCTTTTGCCACTTCGTAAAATTTCTCGTAATCAGCTATTTGCTCTTGCATCTGGTCTGCATCTGTAATCCCTAAAAGTGATTCTGCTAGAGAAGCACGACAATAAAATCCGCCAGGCGCTGCTTGCCAAGCTAAAGCATGTAAAGTCCCTTCTCTGCTAGTTCCGACATCCTTGACATATAAGTAGGTATCACTTGCCGCTTCTTCCAGACCGTATTCTCCTAGATCAGCCATCAATCCCGATTCGACATATTTCTTTACGAACGCAGATTCTAAGGCAATGACATCAGGCGTATTTCTTGTTCCTAACACTGGATCTAATTTAGTCTCAAATTGATCAGAAGGGATCTCTACGATCTTTATCTCGTAATCCAAAGATTCATGAGCTGGCAAATAATATTCATTGATCATCGTCGAAAGTTCGTCTGTGAACGTCCACACAGTCAATTCTAAATTGTCTTCTGAAGAACGTTCAGAGCTCGTTCCGCAAGCAGTTAGTACGCCTATCAGACTGACTCCTAATAAAGTGACACTCAGCTTCTTCCATTGTTTCATGGCTTCCCTCCTTTTTCTTCATACGAAAAGAAATCAAAATCTGCAGCCAGCCTTGTGCCGGAAGTATCGATGGCAAACATACCGACAAATGCTCCCGTGAAAAATCCTTCTTGGGTTTCAGCAGTATAATCATCGGAAAGTTTTAAGCTATCAAAAGTATAACCAACGTCTATCCATACTTTCCCGTCGAATGAATAAGAATAACGATATGTCTCATAAGAAACAATAGTTTTTAAATATACAGCGCTTACATTATCAGGTGTGGGGATGATTCCGACTGGTTCACATAATTGTCCATTGACACAATCTAAAAGAGCGATGACCCTTCCCTTCTCTTCATCATGTGTGAGATGGATGCTTGACCAGTTCTTAGTATTGTAATAATTCGTCATTCCTGCTAGTTGCATAAAATTCTCAGGTGAACATTCTACTTTCGTCACGGCTTCAAATGAAAAATGCTGCCATCGTCTAGCAACTAAAGATTTGGTGAACAGCGAATGGAATGATTCTCGACCAAACAGTCTCAAATAACCTTTCCGCTCAGTCAAACTACCGATTTCTTCAGTAAAGGGAATCCTTAATGTTTGAAAATGCAGAGGGAGCTGTTCTTGATCGAATGATTCTTTGATAGGTGTTTTTTCCCACATCTGTTCTGGTATGGACGGGCTTTCCACTCTATTTTTTGGAAAATTCTCTCCAGTTATATACGGCCATCCCCCTTTCCACTCTATTTTCTGGATCGCAGTTTCCCTTCCTAAGGGGCAATACCCTCTGTTTTCTAAAAGCGGTGTTTCTTTGTATTTTAGTGGTCTAGCTGTCAAATGGACAAAATACCATTCATCTGTATGTGTCTGAACGAACGACCCATGACCTGCTTTTTGCAAAGGCAGTTCGGGATATGACCAAGAAGTAATCAACGGATTCTCTGGATGGATTTCGTACGGACCCTCGATTTTCTTTGATCGGGCAATGGTTGCCGCATGCTCATACTTCGTGCCACCTTCTGCAGTCAGCAAATAGTAATAGCCGTTGATTTTATAAAGATGAGGTGCTTCTGTCAATTTTCGATTCGTCCCTTTAAAGATGATCTTTGATGGACCAATCAATTTTCTTTCTTCTGGTGAATATTCTTGAAGGGCGATTCCATAGAAAGAATGACGAGTAGGACGATAATCCCAAACCATATTGACCAAGTACTTTTTCCCATCTTCCTCATGGAACAAGGAAGGATCGAATCCTGAGCTATTCAAATAGATTGGATCTGTCCATTTTCCGTCGATGGTATCACATGTAATCAAATAATTGTTCACGTCTTTCCAACTACCACTCAATTCTTTGACATCGGAATAGATCAGCCAGAATTTCCCATCGTGATAACTCAAAGCAGGAGCCCAGACACCTCCAGAATCCGGGTTCCCTAACATATTCAGCTGACTTGTTCGGTTGACAGGCGTACTTACCAAGTGCCAATGTTTTAAATCCTTTGAATGATAGATCATGACACCTGGGAACCATTCAAAAGTAGAAACAGCGATATAATAATCTTTCCCAACACGACAAACACTAGGATCTGGATGGAATCCAGTTAAAATCGGGTTATTTATCATAAAGAATTCCTTTCTATACTAGGTAATCGTTCAAACGCGACTTGATCCATTCTAAGTGACTTGACTCATTCTTTATTTGGTCATGTACTAAAGCATACTCTGTCAGTGATTCAAGATCTTCCTGATCCATGACGATCCGTTCTCCCACACCTGATTTATAGCTTGCATAACGTTTTTCTTTGATTGTTTCGAAAAACTCCTCTTCTATCAATCGTGCGGCAGCTTTCAACCCACGTGCAACTTGGCCACGCCCATTAATTGCTTGAGGAACAAGGCTTGCACGACCTACTAAGCTGGTGATTTCCGTTTCATCATTCAAATATAGAGCTATTTTGGTAGAAATATTACTCAGCATATTCATACGAAGGCTACCTACTCGATTAGCAGTAAAAATAAGATAGCATCCTAAACTCGCACCATCACGAAGTAGCTGCAGGAGTAGTCCATCGATTTTTTCCTTACGCGTATCATCCGTGCTTAGACCATCATAACTATCAAGAACTGTAACAACGATTGGTAATGTTATTTGCCTTTTCGTTTCATATTGTTCAAGATTTGCTACGCCGCATTCTTTGAATAACTGTTTTCTTTCTGTTAATACAAGAGAAATCCTATCCAACATTTTTTGCAGCTTTTCGTCTTCCTCCAAAGTGACAATGTCTGCTGTGTGAGGCAAATTTTTTAATGGCAATAGACCATTATTCCCAAAGTCCAATAAATGAAAGTGAATCTGTTCCGGCGTGTTCTGACGTGAAAGATTCATCGTAATCGTTTGCAATATTGTTGATTTTCCGTACCCCGGACTTGCAAATATAGCAGTGTGGCTAGCTTTTACCAAATCATAATTATAGATCTCTTGTGTTTGTTTGGACGGTATGTCTACTACTCCAAGCGGGATATCCATTTTTCTTTCTTTCGTTTCTTTCACAGACGGCGTCACGATCTGGTCTTCCAGATTGGGTAACCAAGGCTTCTCGGGGAGGATATAATCCGACTGTTGAAAAATTTGATCGATCTTGTCAATCACTGCCTCTAGTTGCGTTGGTAATTCGCTAGTATCTTTTCCTTGAATCACTTCCTCACCAGGATCATAGAGCACCTCTGATTGCCCTAAATCATTGATCATAAAAATCCGTTCGTCCACATTCTCTTCGATTATTTTGTCTGGATCATATGAAACACCGGCATAACCGCTTTGGAATAATTCATATACTTCATTTTCGCCAACTTTAAGATAACCACGACCAGGATTTATGATTTGAGCAGCATCTGGGGTTTTTAGTAATTCATTCGAATCTTGGACACTAGCCATTTTAAGTGCGATTTTACTTGTACTATTTGCTTCAATCTGGTCATTTACCACACCAGATGGCTTTTGTGTGGCTAGAATCAAATGGACTCCTAGCGATCGGCCGATTCGTGCTACTGAGGTCAATTCTTCTAAGAATTCAGGAACATTTGCTTTTAATTCAGCAAATTCATCTGAAACTAAAATCAAATGTGGTAATGGTTTACTAGGATAAGTGATAGCTGGATTAGGGTTTAGACGTTGTTTATATAAACTCATGTATCCATTGATATTGTTTACTCCATATTTAGCAAACTCTCTTTGTCTTTTGTTCAGTTCTGCTTTGATACTTGCCAATGCACGAGCCGTCCCTGCACCATCTAGATTAGTAATTGCCCCCATGAAATGAGGTAATTTTTCTAATGTATTTGCAATTCCTCCACCTTTCCAGTCAATAATCAGCATTCCGATATCCTCTGGAGAAAAATTAATCGCCAAACCTAGCAAATAGGTGGTCAAAAACTCCGATTTTCCTCTCCAGCCAATCAAAGAACGAATTGATTTGTTTGGTTCAGCTTTCAACCAGCGAGTCCGAATAGAAAGTTCTTCTATTTTTTTCACTTCGTATTGATCTAATAAACTAAGACTTTCCGGCACCGCATTCTTCTCCACTTCCACGTGCTGCAGGTTCGCTAAACGCTGGATGGCTTGCTCCAGTGGATAGCTAGTTGGCAGATGGTTTGGCAAGAAGGTCTGATTGATGTATTCGCTGTTTTGATTGATCAGGGTAGCAGATTCACTACTTTGATATTCGATGAGCGTTGTCGTTGTCTCCGGCAGCATGTTCAAAGCTTCTTTTCCCCAAATGACTGTCACACCGTAAAGACTCATGTCTTCAGCCAGAAATTCATTCAATCCATGACCTGAAAGCCAGCTTTCATCAAGGATCGAAAAAATGTAATGCGGCTGAAAAACAACTGTTTCATTTCCGGCTTCTTTGACTTGCTGGCGTCGCTTTGTCAGCATTTGATAAAAGGAATTCAGGACCATGTCCCGTGACTGTGCGTGATGGACGATTCCCCGAAGATTCAAATGTCGGATCTTCGTATGGGGCAGCCAGCGCCAGGCACTCCACTCCTTTTGATAATCCGCTTCCGGAACCAATGTGATGAATTCGACATCTCGGTACGAATGAAGAACCGATAATTGGAAAAGGATGGTTTGGACGGCGGTTCGCAGTACAGCAGATGGTCCTGCTAATCCTAGCGTCTGATCCTTTAGCGGAACGACGATTGGCGCTTCGTCCAACTGTTTATAAGGCCAGACGAGCTGTTCTTCTGCTTCTTTGCTCAAATCATCTTCTTCTGCTGGCTGGTAGTTCGTCTTGAAACTGGAGATGATTTCTCCTGTGCCCACTCGAATATTCAAAAAATCTTCATTGCGGCTCATACGCTCATAGATCCGCGCATGATATTCTTTAGCCATCACAGCCAAATCATCTATAGAAGGATTCATATACGCTAACGCTTCTTTTTGTTTTTGTTGCAGCTTGTTCAGTTCTGATTTTTTTTGAAGCATATACTGGCGGTAGGTGGTTTCCCGTTCCTCGTTTGTTCGTTTCGTTTCTTTTTTATTGGTCAGATAACTGGAAACTGAAAAACCAGCTGTCAATAGACTCGCACCACCCATGCTCAGCATCATGATCGGGTTTCCTCCGCTAAGAAAACTTGTGGCACCGCTTAAAACGACCATACCAAGTGGTGGTACGATTGTTTTCAATAAGTCATTCCTGCCTTCTGTTTCTTTTGGTTTCGGTGCAAGGATCTCGATTTCATTCGCTGGTTCTTTCAAATGGATACGCGGGCTTCTTCTAAAAAATGGGAAATCATCCGGATATTCGGGAAGAAACGTTTCTTCTACCAGTTTCCATGGATCCAGCTGATAGTTTGTGCCCAGACTGGTGAAACGCAGCTGCTTTTCCCGGACTTCGATCACTAAACGATCGACCATCAACCGATCTCCTACGCCAAACGAAAATGTACCTTCTTGTATAAGCTGATCGTTGTAGTAAACACGTTCCTTACTCGGATAGATCTTCAGCTGATATTCTTTGGTTTTAGGATCGATAGGAATTGAGATCAATGCATCTGTTTCTAAAAAAACTGCCGATTTTTTCGCTCCGGAGATCAGAAAATCTTTTTTGGGTTTATTCGTAAAAACAGTTTCCAGCTCTTCATGTCTTAAAATCAGCAAGTGTTCATCTGACTTGATTGGTTTTCCGTCACACAATAACTTCTGGTCTTCATAAGTGAAGCTTTGACCGTTAAGCACGACTTGACGCTGTTTCTCGGTGAGTTGTTCATGGACGAACGTTTCACCAAAATAAAAAATATCAAAGAGGATCTTTACAGATGTCCGGATTTGATCACTTAATGGGACGAACCGATCAGTTGGCTTCATTTCCATCTTCTCCTCCTAACAACTTCATGTATTTATTGATCTCTTCTTCATACTTTGTGAGCAATTCTTGTTTTTTCTCACCTTTCATCTTGTTGTTGGTCTTTGTTGCATCGTATAACTTGGTATAAGCGTGTAAGATATATTGATTGTCACCAAGATTCTTAGCGACATCCAGTGCCTTATCGAAGTTCCCTTTTCCAGCATAGATCCAGTAAAGCAATGTGTTGTCGCTCGATTTAAGGGACAAGTTATTTAAAATAGCTGCCTTTTGTTCATTGGACAAATTGTCCAGTTGTACGGCACTGACTGCGGCAACATATTTAGCACCAGTGGGCAGTTTTTCAGGTTCGTCTTCTTTCAACGTATTCAAAACACCAGCGTAATCATTGGCGATATATTGTGTCTCAGCGGAACTGATACGCTCTTGTGCCGGGAGTTTATCCAGAGCATAGATCCCTGTCGCAACAGCAAATCCGATTGTCGATATCCCCAATACCAAGCTGCTCCACTTAAAAATCTGATGATTTCTTTTACTGACCACTTGTGTTTCTTTGGCTCGTTTTTGCTTTTGCTTCAGAATCTCCGTTGCTAGCAACTGATCGATGATTTCGATCGTATCTGCTTCGTTTATTTTTTTTGTAAAGGCATCTTTCAGCGTACCGCTGCCTTCGATCAGCAGTTCATAGTTTAATCTAGGATGCAAGATATAAAGGACCAATGCCCGATATTGCTTGATAAAATCATCTTCTTCATTGATATAAGGGACGATCGTTTCCATAAATCCTCGGTGCCCGATAACTAGTTCTTCTCCACGAACGAATAGATTAGCAGGATGGAGGAAAGGCTGAGCTGGACGGTGTAGAAAATCCGTTAAGAAATGGATTTTTTGTGCCAGCAGCAAACGTTGGAAGAGCTCTTCCTTTTTGACGACTTGCTCAAGCGGCAAGGTAGCCGATTCTTTTTTATAGCGAATAACCAGCTTTTCTTCTGTTGCTTCTATAATCTCTCCTGACAGCATTCGGATACCAGGTGCTAAAAAGTGCTGATACTGTGTCAGTTTGTCCAGCCTATACTGATTGGCCTGCAGAGTCACCTCTACAGCGTTAGTTTCATTCATAAATCCAATGGTTTGGTCGATGTTCTGTATTTCTCTCACAGTGGGTTTTCCTCCCTGTTTTTTTGTCTTTCGATCACTTGTAACTGATCGCCATTGCCTAAAGAATAATCAGCTAAGATGGCCTCATTTCTCAAATGGATGGGTTTATTCAAAAGAGCCAATTCAAAATTTTCGGGAAGTCGGATATGAATGATTGGAAACGACTCTTGTAAAATTGTTTTCAGTCGTGCCACAGTGACTTGGCTTGGGACTTTCAGATCGATGATCCGATCAGCTGTATGCAGACTGATACTGATTGTTGTACCTTTTTCCATGCTACACGCCACTCCTGCTCCTTTTATTTTTGTGATAAGCTAATTGTTTCCCTAAAAATAGACCGATTCCTATGCATAGGCTTCCGCCAAGAACATAGCCGCTAAAGGTAACCAGCTGATTTACTTTCCTTTGCTGCATGGTCGAAGAAGAAGTACTTTGGACTGAAGCAACAGTGTCTCCTTCTTTGAAGAGATAAGGCATTACTTTTTGGTCAAGAGCTTCTAGCTCAGTCGTTTCCTCAAAAAATACTTTTTCCTGTGCAGTTGAGACCAGTTCTTTTTGTTTTGCTTTCAATTGCTGATCTTTCGCTTCTTTCTCCGCCAAAAACAAGTCGTCGATGGCAAATGAGACCTCGTTTCCGCCTGCTTCCGTTTGCTGATCCTCATAGATTACCTGATTGTTGATTGTAAGAGACCCTTGTTCAGCATGCACACGTGTTCCGTCGAAGCTAATAGGAAAAAGAACACTCAAAATACCGATGATCCAACAGATTTTTCTTTTTTTATTCATGATTCACGCTCTTTTCTATCTTGTTCTTCAGGAAGAACAATGAGATTCAGAAACAGTCCTAAAACAAGAAGGGTGGCGATCACAAGATAACTGACCCAACTGATACGGCCGCCATTCAGCAGGACTGTGAAACCATTTTGGATATTTTGGAACGGTGACAGCCGATAGAGAAACTCGGTGAATGAACCTATTTTGACCGTCACTCCTAATAATGGTGTGAGTATGAAATACAATCCTAGAACGATGCCGTAACCATATAAGGTAAGTTTCTTGAATTGCCGTAAACAGCCTGTGACAAGCAGCTGCATGCTGGCAAAGGTCAAAAAGGCATAGCTGAACCACAACAAGCGATTCGCCGTGCCAGCACTTGCACTGGTAGCACCAGCATAAAAACCGGCAAGTAAGATCGTCACAAACGAAAGAAGGAAGACATTAGGAACGTTCAGCCATATCCTTGTCGGCTGAACCAGCAGATTGGCTTCTGTCACTTTACGTTTTTTCATAAATCCTAGTAATGAAAGCCCTGCGACCATAAGCAGAATCGCGCCAGTTAATGTTGCGTAATAAGGAACTAACGAGATTTGTCTTGTTTGTCCGAACACACCTTTTCCTTGGATCGGCCGTGACAGAAAATGGAAAACTTGTGTATTGTCTGCTCCGCCGTTTTTCGTGTTGGACAACACTTTTTCAAAGGTCTTTGCATATTCTTCGTTTTCTTTCGTTATTTGCTTCGATTGTTGAATCGATTGATCCAGATTGGTGAGGATCGTTGTTGCATTTGTCTGAACATCAGCTGTCGTTGTTTTTAATTCTTCGATTACCGGCGCGATATCTTTGACTTCTGCAGCAGATTTCTCGGTGCTAGCAGCCGTTTCTTTGGATGATCGCATCAGTTCCTGCATCGTTTGGACTAAAGACTCTGTTTGGGTGGCAATTTGTTTCGTCTCGTTTTCTTCAGGATGCGGATTTTCTTCATTGATCACTGATGCGGCTTCGATTTTTGCTGTTTCGCCCCATGCATTGTATGAATCCTTGATTTGCCGGTTGGCATCTGTGAACCATCGATTCAATTTATCTGCTTCCTGTAGCAGTTTTTCCGGGATGGTCATCAGATTCAATGTGCCGTAAAGCGTAGGGCTGGCTTCTTCTTTATTCTGATCTGTTTCATGCCCAATGACCGCTTGCAGTCGATTGATCTGAGTCTCGGTGTCCTTGTAGATCCTGTCTCCTGATTTCTTGTATTCTTCATATAATTTATCGGTAATGACCGTTTGTTTCTCAGCATTCGTAATATTGTCATACCGACGATAGATCGATTGGTCTTTAGCTAATTCCAGAACTGTTTTCCCTTGATTTTCTGACGCACGGATCATGGCAGCATAAGACTGGACTGATAACGACTGGTTCGGATTACCGAAAAGAGTCGCGATTTGCTGCGCAGCAGTATCCAGTGCTTGTAAATGTGTCAGAATTTTAGGCACATCATCGATCAGCGGCTGATCCATCGGGAGATAGACGGCATAGTGATGATCGCTTTGGACCGTTTCGTTCCTGCACCATGAATAGTGAAGTTCATTATAAGATGTCGCTTGTTCTATTGAGTTCAAATGCCAGATGATCGGCAGGTTGACCGTGAATGTCACCTGTTTCGGCAATTCTTTTTCTTGCGGGTCATCTGTTGAATCTTGCGTACTTTCTTCCGTTTCTTCGATTTTTTCAGGTGCTGCGAATGTAAATTGATGATCTGAATGGTCGATGATCGTAGTTTGATAGCGATAAGGATGCAGTTCATCATTCACTAACTGTTCGATTTCTTGCAGCTTGGGACCATCTAGCATCACACTGACTTGTTCTTGCGAATCAGCTGGTAATTGGATCGAATAAGTATTCTCTTTTGTCGGGTCCATGGAAAGCGTGACTGTTTGCTGCGGAATGGTGATCATTTCAGGATGTCCTTGTCTAGGATCTAAATACGTGAAATGGACCTCTTTTCCCAATGGCTTGTTCAAATCATTGGCGTATTTTCGGACGATTGCCAGTTCATCCAAGTAAAGGGAAGCTTGATCAGGTGTGATCACTTGCTGTTTTGCTAATTCGTCCACTAACTGTTCCAAGCTCTTGTCTGGGATCTGAGCCAATGAGGTCTCTAGTGTTCCTTGATACTCAGCATTCAATTTGGGTGCGTTCCCTCCCAAATCGGAAATCAGCTGGAGGATAGCTGTTTTCACTTGCTCGGTGGTTGCTGTATCAGGAGTAGCTGCAGGATCGTTATAATAAGTCGCTGCAATCTGGCTTTTCAACTGGGTCAACTGTTCTGTCTGGGCTTGTAGCTCAGCGATTTCTGCCTGAAGTTCCGTGATTCTTTTTATTTGTGTCACTTGGAAAAGAACCGATTCTGATAAAAACCCGGCGTACACACCTGTGTTTTCCTGTTCATTGCTGGTATAAAAATCACCCAACTGGGACAAGATTGTTTCATTCAATTGATCATGCTGCTTTTTATAGTCTGCCGTATCTGTTTCCCATTGTTCGTTGAGCTGCTTTTTTTGCATCGCTACTTGATCATTGAATTGTCTGATCGATTCTTTCAGTTTTTCATTTGCCTGCTTCGTGTAGTCCTCGACCGATTCTTTGACTGCTTCAGTCGATTGGCTGCCTCCTTCTAATCCTTGATTGTTTCTGTCCAGCAACTCTTTGACCGACTGGACAAAGGCTTGCTGCTGGGCAGTAAAAGACTGATTGTCTGTGTCTAAAATACTGGCTGTTTCCAGCACATTCGTATAATTGCCTGGGATTTCTTTGAATGGACTGTAAATAGATGATTCCAAATTCGTCTGATAGTTTACTTGTGTTCCGGCGATTTGATTCACGTTTTGCTGTGCTTCAAATAAATTCCCGACGATACTGGAAAAATACATTTGGATAATCCGCTGATTGAAGTCCGTTAAGATCATGTTGACATTGTCTTGAATCATTTGATTCGTGATTTCATTTTGTCCATCTCGAACTTGATATTCGATCAATGCTTTTTCCGGATTGATACTTTGCAGCGAGAGCAATTTTTCAGAAAAATCTTGGGGAATGATGATTTGCGCATCAAATTGCCCGCTTTCTACACCAGCTGTAGCGATGTTTCGAGTGGTGGTTTCCCAGCGATTTTTACTGTCTTTATTGATCAATGTCACAAAATCCGAACCTAATGAATAATTTTTGCCTTCAAATACTGCTCCTTTATCTTCGTTGACTAGTGCATATTGCATTTTCCCTGTAGGATCAGTTGTACTGATCGTGACGTTCTCATCTTTGAAACCTAGATAGATGAAGAAAAGCAATAGACATAGACTGGCAATGATTGTCAGGAATAAAGAAACCTTTCTTTTTAAATTTATTTTCATATCAAAAACGTCCACTCCTTCCCAATGAATGACGAAACTTTTTTGCTTCAAGTAATAGGGCAAATTTTTGTGAAAACTTATTGAAAAATTTGTACAAAAATTGGTCCTAATACCTGTGTTGAACAAGCCCCTATTGAAAGGAAGAGGCGATGAGGGTTCTCACTGCCTCTTCCATTTGCTTAAAATCCAAATGAGCTAGCGTCTTGACGATCCCGCTCTGCCACAGTGTCAGCATACTTGTTCAACTGTTGATTGATGCTTTCCAATAACTGCTCCATCTGTTTGACATTTCCTTCCAGCTGATTGTATTGCTCTAAATATGCTTGGAAGGCTTGCCCTTTCCATTGTTGAGCGATTTGTTGGTTCATGGAATTGACCTTTCTGATCGCATCTTGGATTTGAGATGCTGCCTGCTGGTAGACCTTTGCCTGTGATTTAAGCTGTTCGGGTGTGACTGCAATTGCTCCTGCCATGTTTGTTCCTCCTAATAAAAAGTTATTTTTTGTTACGCGTACATCATAAACTATTTTTTGTCTCTGTGGTCAAAATGTAGCATTCACGCACATCATGTGTCGTATACGACGTGTTATTTTGCCTCCTTATTCCTCCTTTTTTGACTGGTCAAAAATCCAAGAAAAATAACTATACAAATTATTTCTAATCTCACATATTTTTCTAAGTATGACCTTTTTAAATTTATTACAAATCACTTTGAAATAATTCTTAAAAACTGGCTGATATTTTAATGTTTTATGTTCTTTCTCAAAAAAATATAAAAAAAACGGCTAATATTTACTTGACAATACTCCTCTATCCCCCTTTTCTTTCTATCCGGAACGAATATTCCTTCTTGTAAATGCAGATGATCCTCCTTCGTTTTATATGTGGTGAATATTCTCCCATTTATTAAGTACGTAAATATTTGAAAAAATTTTTTTGATTTGTTTTTTTATTCTCTCCTTATCCTTTTGATATTTTTCATGCAAAAAAATAGCCAAGGTATTTGATGTAACACCTCGACTGTCTCTCTTTTTATTTGTCTACTACTAGTAATTCGTCTAATTGAAAATCGATTTCATAGATTCTTTCTACATTTCTCAAAAGTTCATGATTCATTTTATGATATTTCGTTGCACAAAGTTGCTGACAAATCTGCAACGCTTGGTTTACTTTTTGTCTTCCTTTTTCATTTCCTTTGATCATCTCCCAGATTCCAGTGAGTAGGGAATACTGATTTCGCTCAAAGAACATATCTTCTTCTAAAAAGACTGCTTCAAGTTTTGAGATATATTTCCAAATTAGTCCGCGTTGTTGCTGCTGGATAAAATGGATAATCGCGTTTGCCAGCATCCGAAAGCTCTCATTCTTTCGATCCTTGCTGTTTTGATAAGCGGAAATACTGACTAATGCTTTATCTAACACTAAATCGATAAAGAATGGATCAAAAGCATACATACAATGATTGAATAACACCAACTCATAATTCGTCCATGTCTGTGCATAAATCAGATACTGATAAACTTCTGAATCAGCAACAGCAATTGGCTCATCTACTATACGAGCAATCAGTAATTTGCATAAACTAGCTAGATGTCTCTCCTTTTGAGTGATGTCTCCTTTTTCTTCGCACAGGCTGATCAAATGTTGCAATTCTTCTTTATCTTGATTCATAAATGCTAAAACCATTTCTTTCATCATCCGGTCCATGTTTGCCACTTCCGGCGGATAATCGAATATCCTCAGTTCATCATAACCAAGATTGAGTTTTTGTAAAAAATATGAAAATTTGCTAACTGTCGTGTCTGCTTGATTTTTTACAAACCGTTCGTAAACGGATCGGCTGACTTCCTTTCCGCATAATTCTGCTACGGAGATACCTTTTTGCTTTCGAACAAATTCGATGATCTCCCATACTTCCATTTTGCCAACTCCTTTATAAATATGGCTCTCCTTCAGTTGAAAACAATCGCAACATGATTTTGTATGAAATAACATATACCAATCCATCAGATCTTCATTTTTCATTTCTAAAAATCATTTTTTCGTAAGACGTTCCTTATTTTTCATGATATCATCGCTGTTAAAACCAATTGTTCATTTACCAGTATTTTAAAAAAAACTTAATCATAATAGTTGTTTTATAATTTTGCAATCCATTAGAGGATAAAGAATAAGCGGTAAAGCAATACATATAATACGTTATTTTATTTTTGCTATATGAAAAATACTCATTTTTATTTTTTCTAGTAGAATTTTATCTTCTAAGTATGCCCCTCGTATGAACTATTTACCATTGACAAACGTTAAATAAAAATTTAGAATATTCACAAGTTTGACGACAATTATGAAAATTTATGTCGTGCTAAAGGAGTTTTGTTATTGGATGAAAAGTTAGATATAAAAACTGCGATCAAAGACACGTTACCTACCGTTTTTGGTTATATCGGTATTGGACTTGCATTTGGTATCGTTGGGAAAGCTGCCGGGTTTCATCCGCTGGTCGTCACGTTGATGTCCCTGCTGATTTATGCTGGTTCCGCTCAATTTATCACGGTCAGCATGCTTGCTAGCCACAGTCCGTTGCTTTCCATCGTTCTCTCGACCTTTCTAGTCAATTCCCGAATGATTTTGATGAGTATGACGATCGCCCCTTATTTCAAGAAAAATCGGTTGATTCAAAATCTGCTCATTGGCACATTGCTGACAGATGAAAGTTTCGCTCTGGGAATGAATAAATTGAACTATACGGGACAAAAGTTAAACTTTCGTTGGATGAATACAGCTAATTGGATTTCTTATTTGACGTGGGTGGGTTCTTCTCTTGTTGGCGCACTTTTAGGTAATTTTATTACTGATCCGAAAAAGTTTGGTTTGGATTTCGCCATCGTCGCTATGTTTATCGGCTTACTTTATCTTCAAGTCATTTCTGATAGAAACACCTCTAAACGATTACAGTTGATCCTGATTGGTCTCACTTTGATTCTGGTATATGTCGGACTGATTTTTATCCCAAGCAACTTAGTGATCGTAGTTGTGACACTTATCGGGTGCGGATTGGGGGTGTGGATCAAACATGCCTTCTTTTGAGTTTACATTGCTGACTATTTTAGGTTGTACTCTAGCGACTTGGCTTTCTAGGGTTCTACCGTTTGTCTTACTGAAAAAATTCGACTTACCGCAACCGTTGCTTGAGTATTTAAGTTTTGTTCCAATCGTCATTATGTCTGCTTTATGGTTCAGCAGTCTATTTACCCAAAATATCGGACATCTGCCACAGATCAATCTCGAAAATGCTTTGGCTTCAGTTCCTACGCTTTTAGCTGCTATTCTTTCAAAAAGCTTATTGGTGATCGTCTTGATAGGTATTCTTTCCCTTTCATTGATTCGCTTATTATAAATAAAAAACAAGAGCTTATGGCAAATTACTGTCATGCGCTCTTGTTTTTTATTTATAATAAGAAGAAAATCGGCGTATTCCTACTTATCCGTTGAACGGACCACTAACAACGACTTTTCCTAACATATGTCCTGTTTCTACGTCTTTGGTTGCTTGTTTCAAGTTCTTCGCATTGATCCCATCTGAATAGACCTTGCTCAATGTACTGCGGATAATCCCTTCGTTTGCTAAAGCAGCAATGTGCGCTAAAGCTTCTCCTTGCGTTTCGATTTCATAGTTATAGTCTGTTTTAGCGAACATATACTCCCAGTCGAAACTGATAGATTGGTTTTTCCAAACACCTATGTCTAACGGCTCTTTTATCCCTACGATCGTTCCCACATGTCCAAATGGTCGGACAAGGTGCTTGATTTGATCAAAATAGCGGGTAATATCGAATAATACAGCGACATACTCTACTTGATCGATTCCTAATTCACGAAAACTTTTACTTAAGTCTTGATGATAATCGATTGGATAGTCTACGCCTGTTTTTTTCAGCCATTCAAAATTCTTCGGACTTGCAGTCGCATAGACTTCTAGACCAGCCCAATGCGCTAGTTGATTCAAAATCGAACCGACGCCCCCAGCTCCGTTGATCACTAAGATTTTTTTCCCGCGGTTGGCATTTTCTTCTGGAATCAGACCAAATTTTTCAAATAACAATTCATAAGCGGTCAATGAAGTCAATGGCAACGCTGCGGCTTCTTCATCTGACAGATTTTTCGGTGCAAGAGCGGCAATACGTTCGTCAACCAGTTGGTATTCTTGATTGCTTCCTGCTCTTGTTGTTGTACCTGCATAAAACACGCGATCGCCGACAGAAAATTTTTGCACTTCATCGCCTACAGCAACGACTTTCCCGACCCCATCAAACCCTAAGATACGCAAAGCATTTCTTATCCCATTATCTTGGCGAAGTTTCGTATCGACAGGATTGACAGATACTGCGTTGACTTTTACCAGAAGATCCTGTGGAGTGGGTACAGGTACCTGTTCTTTTTCATCCATAAAGCTTTTTGGATCATCGATCGGCAGCCCTTCATAAAAACCGACTACCTTCATTAATTCCTTTTCTGACATACGAATTCCTCCTTAGCTTCATCAAGTTGGAGCATCCATACAGTGTTCATTTCAATATATATAGTATGTTATTTGTTCCACCTTTTTTATCCATCATAATTATTCTCTTACTTAAAGTAAACTATTTGTACTTTTTTGGTTAAAAAAGAGGCTGCGACAAGACTTTTGTCA
This sequence comes from Enterococcus sp. HMSC076E04, assembly GCF_001814285.1. Lineage (NCBI taxonomy): Bacteria > Bacillati > Bacillota > Bacilli > Lactobacillales > Enterococcaceae > Enterococcus > Enterococcus sp. HMSC076E04. Next base: position 116,136 of record NZ_KV815613.1, read on the forward strand.
CAACCTCTTATAAACGGTGTTCTCCTACCAACTCTTCGGTCACAAGTTACAATATTCATAAAATATGAGGAGCTATTTTTTGAAATTGCTCCTTGTAACTCAGAGTTAAACGGCAGGCTCACAACCTCTGATTCGCGGTGTTCAAGCAAGAAATCATCGTTCACTGAAAAGTGTTGGATGTTCTTTTTCAAAGGTGTCTAAAATCTCTCGTACTTCATCGGTAGATTTCGTATTCATCAACTGAACACGCAAGTCATTTGCTCCTGGAAATCCTTTGATATAGATTTTAAAGAAACGATGCAGTCCTGTGATCGAACGCGGGATGATTTCTGAATAATGATCTTGCAGATCTAGTTGCAGACGAAGTAGGCCAATCAGTTCTTTTTCTGTATGTTCCCTCGGTTCTTTTTCAAATGCATAAGGATTCTTGAAAATCCCCCGGCCAATCATGATGCCATCTACGCCATATTTTTCAGCCAATTCTTCTCCTGTCCGGCGATCGGGGATATCTCCATTGATCGTGATTAGTGTTTGCGGAGCGATTTGGTCACGTAAAGCAATGATTTTAGGAATGACTTCCCAATGTGCATCTACTTTACTCATCTCTTTACGCGTACGCAAATGGACAGAAAGATTGGCTATATCTTGATGAAGTAGGTGACTGATCCATTCTTCCATCTCAGACATTTCCGTATAACCGATACGCGTCTTGACGCTGACAGGCAAACCACCAGTTTTAGCCGCTTCAATCAATTGTGCCGCTACTTCTGGACGAAGGATCAAGCCACTGCCTTTTCCACGTTCTGCTACATTAGGAACTGGGCAGCCCATGTTGATATCGATTCCTTGGAAGCCCATTTCTGCCATAGCAATGCTCATTTCTCTAAAAAATTCTGGCTTGTCTCCCCAGATATGGGCAACCATCGGCTGTTCATCTTCTGTAAAGGTCAATCTTCCTCGTACACTGTCTTTTCCATCTGGATGACAGAAACTGTCTGAGTTTGTAAACTCAGTAAAGAAGACATCCGGTGCTGCTGCATGCTTTACGACATGGCGAAATACAACATCTGTTACATCTTCCATTGGTGCTAAAACAAAAAAAGGCTTTGGCAGCTCTTTCCAAAAATTAGTAGTCATTTATTTGTTACTCTCCATTCTATCAAGCAGTGAAGTCGCAATCTTTCTCAAAAACATTGTCATTATACTAGGAAACAAAAAAAGAAGCAAAGTGAACAGCTTAAAAGATGTTTCTGATTGAACAAAAAAGACTGTGACAAAAATCTTATCACAGTCCATTTTCCGGAATAAATGGTGTTCTCCTGCCAACTCCTCGGTATTCGCTCAACAAACGACAAAATATGAGGAACTATTTTCCCGTTTGTTTCTCTAATACTCAGGTCAAAACGCTGATTTCACAACCTCTGTTCTAACTTCTCAATCCTCTTCCTTTATTGATCAGATACCAAGTAACAGCGTACAAAACAACGATGAATAACACAAGTACGATCATCGATGTTGCTACTGGCACATCGATCGTTCCAAGGAATCCGTAACGGAAACCGGAGATCATATAAACGATCGGATTGACTTTCGAAACAGCTTGCCAAAAGGGCGGTAACATCGAGATGGCATAGAAAACGCCACCTAGATAAGTTAACGGCTGCAAGACAAATGTAGGCACGATCGATACATCATCATAAGACTGAGCAAAAATCCCGTTGAGCAGACCTGCTAACGAAAACAAGATTGCCGTCATCAATAATGTAATGATGACCATGAACCATGAATACACATGAAGTGGTACAAAGAACAAGGAAATGATCGTTACGAGAGAGCCGACGAGAATACTACGACCCACTCCGCCAATCACAAAGCCCCAAATGATCACATGGGTAGGAACAGGTGCTACCAAGATTTCTTCGATGTTTTTCTGGAATTTTTGAGAGAAGAAGGACGAAGAAACGTTGGCATACGAACTAGTGATAGCAGACATCATAATCAAACCAGGCACGATGAATTCCATATATGAAAAACCACCCATGTCACCGATCCGACCACCGATCATTTTTCCGAAAATAACAAAGTACAAGGATGTCGTGATCACTGGCGGAACCAGTGTTTGGACCCAGATACGCAAATAGCGGTTCGTTTCCTTGATAGCTAAACTTTTTAATGCAGTAAAATAAAGATTAAACATTTTTCTCCTCCGTATGATCATTTTCTTCTGTGATTTTCAAGAACAGTTCTTCTAAACGATTCGACTTATTCCTCATAGAAAGAACTTTGATTCCTTGTCTTGTCAGCTGATCGAAGATTCCGTTCACCCCTTGATTTCGTTCAACTTCGACAGCGATTGTCTGTTCATCTTCAAATGTACAAGCGTATCCTTCAATCACAGGTTTGGTCTCATATGGCGCTAAATCAAAGATAAATGTTTCAAATTGCAATTTGGATAGAAGCTCTTTCATACTAGTATTCTCGATCAGTTCACCTGATTGGATGATCCCGATGTTACGACAAAGCATTTCAGCTTCTTCTAAATAATGCGTTGTTAAAATGATCGTTGTACCATGTTCGTTCAATTCTCGGAGAAACTCCCACATCTCGCGTCTCAATTCAATATCGACTCCTGCTGTTGGTTCATCCAAGATCAGCAAACGTGGTTCATGCATCAATGCCCTAGCAATCATCAGTCTTCGCTTCATTCCCCCGGAAAGCATACGTGCACGGACATTTCTCTTTTCCCAAAGATTGGACTGCTTCAAATATTTTTCGCTGCGTTTCATCGCTTCTTTGCGAGAGACACCGTAGTAACCTGCTTGATTCACGACGATTTGCTGGACCGTTTCAAAGGGATTGAAATTGAACTCTTGCGGGACTAATCCAATCTGTTGCTTTGCTCGGACTAGATCCGTATCCAGATCATAACCGAAGACCTTCACTTTTCCAGATGTTTTATTAACTAAAGAAGTAATGATTCCGATCGTTGTAGACTTTCCAGCTCCATTTGGTCCTAATAGCGCATAGAAATCTCCTTCTTTCACGGAGAGATCGATTCCTCGCAATGCTTCGACCCCACTTCCATAAACCTTTTTCAAATTATTTATTTCAAGCGCATTTGCCATTTATTTCCTATCTCCTTATAGACATGATTCTTTATTGTATCATGGAATACAGCAGATGAAAAAACAACTTGGTTCCAGCGAAAAATCAGGTTGCTGGGCTCAGGAAAATCTCCTAATAAAAGACATCAATCGGACGAAGTCAGACAACCTTTTCAGAAAAAACAAATCGAAGATAAAGGATTACTATTCATATGTGCAACAAAAGGAGCGTGAGACAAAAGTAAAGAACACTTTTGTCTCACGCTCTAAACACGTATAAACGGCGGAAGCAAAAGCCAAGATTTTTGATCCAATAAATACTTTCGATCACTTCGCCTATCCCAATACATGCCACTGCCGCTTTTCATCAAATGACGCAGCTTCCGTTTTTGCGGTTTCTACTAAAGTCTCTGGGTAATCCAAAACTTTCAGCAAGGCAATCGCATTTCGGGTCCTTGAAGGTCCTTCTTTTAATTTGAAATCAAAACTGATTCCTTTTCCTTCTGTTACTTGTTCTTCAAAGTGGACATTCTCACAATAATTCTTTAAAATCTCTGTCAATTCGATATCATGTGTGGCGACAAATGCTAAAGATGGATACTCCGCAAGCCACCGAACGACTGAAGCGGAAGAAGCAATCCGTTCGATCGTATTTGTTCCTTTTAAAATCTCATCTACGAAGCAGTAGCAGCGTTCTTTGGAAGCCACTTGGTCCAACAAACGTTTGATCGATTTGATTTCTGAAACAAAATAACTGTCGCCTTCAAATAAATCATCTTCGATTGCCATGGAAGTCAACACATGTCCAGGTTGCAGGGTAAACTGTTCTGCAATCGCTGTTTGGATCGTCTGTGCTAGAATACAGCTGATAGCTATACTTTTGACATACGTAGATTTTCCTGATGCATTGGAACCCGTGACTAATGTATTCTTCTGCCAGTTGACTGGATTCACTACCGCTTCTTTTAATAATGGATGATAGATATCTTTCGCTGTCACACCGCCCTCAGTAAATTCCGGACGGCAAGTGATGGGCATATAAGTACGGTAATTCAATACTGCGGCGGCTACTTCCAGTTCTCCCAGCAGTTCCCACAGCTTGATAGCTTCAGTTGAATGCTTTTCTAATTTAGTGAGAACGAAATGATAGGAGATAAATGGCAGCATGAACATGATGTTGACATATTCAAAAATCAACTCTGCTTCACTCCCGCTCTTCATACGAAATGAAAAACCTAATTTAGGGATGTCTCTTAATGGTTTAGTTTGCTGCTTCAGCTCTTCTTGAAGTGGTGTCGGCAGTTTTGCTAACTGATTGGCGGCTGAAATCGTTGAAACCAAATAACTCATGCTATTCAGCTCTGTTTCTAGTGTTTGTTTCTTCACTAGATAATAGACCGTATTGAATACTAACCCACCGATTGCCAAATAGATTCCTAGTACTTGACCTAAAAGAAGCAAACCTACACCCACCAGCGGAAGCAAGCCAAGAAAAATAAATAAACCTACGCGTCCAATCTTTTTACTTTTTCCATCCGCTAGATATTGTTTTGCAAAATTATGATCTTTTTTTCCTAAACGAGCGAATTGATATTGGATTTTTTCTCTCAGTTGAGGATTTTCCTGATAAAAAGCAATCAGTTTTTCTAACTGCTGATCTTCGCCAAAATCAAAGCTGCGTAAACGTTGATACAACGCTTCTGAACCTACACTAGAATAGGTACTGTTGATCCCTTCGAATACTTCGAACATATCCAGGTCATACCAAGTAAGATCGTCGATTTCGCTATCCCATGAACGGAACTTCTTCTCCGTGAGCCATGCTTCCTTCAAGCTTTCTTCTTTATCAAATCTCGGTTGATAAGGAATTTTTCCCCATTTGCTACGAACTGTTTCCTTTAATTTCAAACGTGAAAAAATTTCTAAAGCAACTAATAAAATAACAGCCGCAATAATAATTGAAATGATAAATTCTCTTTGACCCATATCCCTCTCCGTTCCTTTATTTGTTAGCTTTAGTATAGCACTGTTGCGCTATTTGAAAAGGGGGTAAAAAAACACCTTTCAAAATAAAAGGTGTTTTTTTCTTGTATATTACATATTTATCTCTCATTTATCAAAATTGACAAATAATCATAGGGAGGAATTGTTGTTAATTCTTGTTTATTCTCCAGTGCATTGACAACTGTCCCAAGGGAAAGGATAGCCTCAGGTACTATTTTTTCTTGTTCTGTTGGATTAGCTAAGCGAAGAACAAATCCTTGTTCATGAAAATAAGAAGGATAAATCGATGATACAATTAAGTCTTCAGGTAATTCAATCAATGAAAATTTACGAGGAACATCAAGTTCGTTTTGTAATGGCCAAATCTTGTTATCTAACCTGTGAATAAATACATTCAGTTTCTGCTTTTGATAAGAAATAGATTGTTCTAACCGTTTTTCTGCCTGTTTTGCCACTTTGAACTCATTAAATCTTCCTTCTTCTACATTAAATCCAAAAGTGACTTTATACTCACCTATTTCTTGAGCTAGCGGTGTTTCCATCATGACATGCCCTTCATTTGTCGTATCTCCTGAAGCTCGCCCAGGTCGCCAAGCAAGATTAGGTTTTCCAAGTTCCCCTGTTGTTGAAAATAAGGTTATGATCAATTGATTTTCTATACGTTCATACTCTTTTAAACCATCTGCATAAAAAGTAAAATAATGATCATTTTCTGCCACAGAGACACTCTTATCGAATATTTCTAAATTAACAGGTTTCTCTACCATAGTTTCTGACCAATCCGGAGGAATGACATCAGGGGTATTTTCAATAAATCCGTTTTGAATTTGTGCAATTGATTTTTCAGATTTATCTAAAACATTAATTGCTAAGCGCATACGATGCGAGTAAACAGTATTATGAATTTTGAGTGTGCCTTCAACGATTTGACTTTCTCCCAGACTGAACGATATTTCATAAGATATTTCTTCCATTTCGGGTTTTTCAGATAAACGATCTTTTAAATTTTTAGGAAGTTGAGCTTTTCCGTAAACAACTAATGTTTCTTGTAAAGAATCTTTATATACTTTAGCTGTTTCAAATTTTAGAGATAGTTCTGTATCTCCTTCTAATGGTGAATAATCATACGTATCGCCATCATTTGCTGAATCGATCAAATGAACGAAATCAAGATATTGTCTATCTCCAACTATCAAATTCAAGTGCCCATCCTTAAAAGAAAGTTTATATTTATTGTTACTTATCTCAGTTTTGTCTATCTCGATTGCTGTTTCTAATTTTTCATTATTTTTCTCAAATTCAACAACAGTGTATCCTAGCGCTGGCACATTTACATTTATTTTTATGTCAAGTTCATAATAAGCTGGTTCATCAAAATATTCGAAACCTGTAGCAATCATCCGATAAGCATTTTTCCGTTCTGGAAAATAAACTTCTTTTTCAATGATATTATAGGGACTGCCTTTGAAATGTATTTTCTTTGAATCAGCTACTACATGCACGATTTTCGATCCACTATAATTCTCAGTCGTTGTGTTGAAAACAAGGACTTCATTCGATTTTAGCTTTAATGCATCAGCCATCCGTTTTACAATAAGGTTTTCGATTCCGTCGGCTATCTCATTAGCTTCTTTGATCCGATGGAAAATATCTTCCGCAACATTATCTGAAACACAGCCACCAATACTATCATGAGCCTGGTTTTGCAAAATCTTTTTCCATAACCGACGAAGTAGGCCTTTACTGATATGGATACCATTTCTTTCTGCAATCAGCATGAGTGGCTCAACTCGTTTTAAAATTTTTTGTTCCAATTTAAAATTTTCTATTTTCATTTTTGTTCTTACTGAGCCAATCGAACGATGAACACGAGAGTAAACCGGCTGACGAAGTTCACCTTTATATTCAGGTAATTCTTTTTTATTTTTGATAACTTCTACATAAGAAGGATAGTCTGAAATAATATTGTGGAATTTACTGTATTTATTCAACTTCTCTACGACTTGATCAAAATTTAAAATCATTGACTTTTGATCTACACCCGAAGGTACTAAAATATCTTTGTTTTTTCCTTGCATATGAAGCATTTCAACTGCTTCATCCAACTTTTCTTTTGCAAATTCAGGAATATCTTTAATTGCGTCTAAGGTCATCATTCCAGTCATATAACCAAATGGAAAATTCATGGCATAAACAAATTTATCTCCTAATCCGTTCCAGATAAAGTAAGGAGATGGAACCATCGTTTCAAAGTTTAATCCTCGCCAACACATGAAATTATCGATTTCTACTTGATGCAAAAGTGTAGGCAAATTCGCATTGAACCCAAACGTGTCAGGCAAATACCCTACCATCATTGGATCTCCATATTTAAGGATCGTATCACTGATCCCAATCATTAAGTTTCTTAAAATTGATTCAGCATCCACTAATAAGGCATCTGTTTGTGCATACCACGGTCCCACGAATAGTTGTCCTGTTTTCATCAGTCGTTGGATAACCTTAAGCTTTTGCGGATTGATCTCCAAATACTCATCGACGATTGAAGTTTGTCCATCTAAACAAAAGTTTACTTTAGGGTTCCTTTCCAATTCATCTAGAACTTCAGTAAAGACCTGATCAGACAATACGATGGCATCTTCATTTGTAAAATACCATTCTCTGTCCCAGTGCGTGTGTTGAATTATATGTGCATTGACCATGTCAGATTCCCCTACTTTCCTTCTTCTACTGAATTTACTTGTTGTTCTTTTTTATACTTGATGGATTTTAGTGCATTGACCATTAACGCTGTAACCACTCCTCCAATAACAATTGATACTAAATATAAAGGTATATTCGTAACAAAAGGAATCGCCATAAAGGTTGAAAGCATTGTTTCTTGTGTAACACCAAAAAATCCATTTAGACCACATGCTACTGCAGTGCCCACCACGATGCTCGGTATTACTCGTAAAGGATCTTTCACGGCAAACGGGATCGTCCCTTCAGTAATCCCCACAAGGCCCATAATCATAGCTGTCTTTGCATTATCTCGTTCTGATTCATCATAGAGTTTTTTGTTTAAAATTGTTGCTAAAAACATTCCAAATGGCGGAATAGCAATTCCTAACAACATGGCTGTACTAGGTCCAAAGCTTCCGCTTGAAAAAGAAGCAACCCCAAAAGCATATGCAATTTTATTGATAGGTCCTCCCATATCAAACGCCATCATTCCTCCTAAAATAGCCGACATCAAAGCAGCATTTGCTCCTGACATGCCTTCTAGCCAATTAGTCAGTCCTGTTGTCATTGCTTGAATAGGCGTAGCTAGTACATACCATAATATGATTCCAACAACTAATGTAGTAACAAAAGGAATCAGCATAATTGATTTTAGACTAATAACTTGCATCGGTACTTTTACTTTTTTCAATGCATTAGCTAAATAGCCACAAGCTAATCCAGCAACCATTCCTCCAATAAATCCCATACCAAGATTTTGACACATCATCCCAGTGATAAAAGCTGGTGCTAGACCGGGACGGTCAGCAATTGAATATGCGATATAGGCTGAAATCATCGGTACGATAAACTGTAATCCCGTCTGACCAATCATTCGCAGGACTCCCCAGAATGTATCCGTCTGGTCCCAAACACCTGTGCCACCAAAAATGACTGCAATAGAAGTTAGTAACCCTGCTGCTACGACAAGCGGGATCATATAGGAAACCCCACTTTGGAAATGATTTAAAATTTCTCTTCCTTGTTTCTTGAATTCCATTAGTAACTCCCCCACGATACATTTTTTATTTGTTAATTAATGCAATTGCTTCATCAATCGTCTCTTCACCATCTTTTACTACCTCTGAGGTTCCTACTATTAAAATCGGTTTACCATCAAAGCGACCTCGTTCTGAAACATTTGTATCTACTGCAAATATGACAACATCTGCCTCGGAAACATCCGAAATTGAAAGTTTGTTTTCTATCCCCATAGCCCCCTGTGTTTCTACTTTAATATCTAACCCTTTCTTCTTCGCAAACTTTTCTAAATTAGCTTTTGCCATATAAGTATGGGCAATCCCTGCAATACATGCTGTTACTGCTACTATTTTTGTCATATGAAATTCCTCCTTTTAAAATGATAGAGCTTTTACCAATTCTTTTTTATTTCTCGAATCTTTTATTCTTTTAACAAACTCGTCATCCATCAATCTTCCAGATAATTCTGCTAAAATACGTAAATGATTAGTACCTTTATCAGTGTCTTTTATTGCTAACAAAAAGACGAGATCAACTGGTTGATCATCTAATGCGCCCCATTCAACAGACCGCTTTAACTTGGCTACAGCCACTGTTGGTTCAATTACTGCTAGGCTTTTGCCATGAGGAATGGCGATATTTTTCCCAATTCCTGTGGTCATATGGTTTTCTCTGTCAAATACGTCTTTTTGAAATTGTTTGTGGTCAGACACAAACCCATTAGTCTCTAACAATTTCGATAATTTTTCGACTACACTTTTTTTATCAGATGCATTTAAATCTATCACTATATTATTTATATTGATTTTTTCACTGATCATTTATAAGCCTTCTTTCAATATATAAACTAATTTTTCAAACGACGAACTCGTTTTTAAATTTGCTAATAACTCATGATTCGAAGCGATTTCATTGAATGTTTCATAAATTTTATTCAATTCAGGTTTTACTTTTTCATTAAGTGCAAAAAAGAAAACAGAATGAACAAGTGTCCCATCCCAATCAATTCCTTCTGGATTAACGTAGACACAGATTACTGGTTTTTTTATAAAATCTACTTCAATATGCGGCATAGCAAAATCATTCATCGCTGTTGAAGATAGTTTTTCTCTTTTGATTGCTCCCTCTAGTATCCCTTCTTTCGCGTAATTTTCTTTTACCAATTTTTTGGTAATTATATTTAAAACGTTCACTTGATTATCCTTTATTTGGTGGGTAAAAAAGCAAAATCGTTTATCTAATAAATTTAGAAAAGCATCTTCTGTTTGTTCATTTAGCTGTAGATACTGTTTTACTTTTCTGACATCTGCCCCTAACATCAAAGGACTAACAACAATAACAGGAAAATTTGTATTTTCAATCGGAATCGTGCTTATAACAAGTTCATCAGTGACTTTTCGATCTTGTAGTTCATTGATGCTTAGTACATCTTCTATCTCAACCATATCTGCAAAACCGTTATTTATTCTTTGCTCTAATAATTTTGATGTTCCATATCCGCTACTACAAACTAATATCACTTTCGTTTTGTCAGGTTTGTAACGATCCAAAAGTGATTGAACATGGAGTGTTACGTAAGCGATTTCATCTTCATTGAAATGTATACAGAATCTCTCTTCGATTTCCTCTAATAAATCCACACTTATCATAAATGACCTTTTAAAAGAATATTTGATTTTGTCCGTATAAGGATTATAGATATTTACTCCCAATTTGAGTCTTTTAACTGCTGCATTGAGATGTAATACTAGATTATTGATCAATTCTTCATCAGGATAAAATTCATTTAATTTAGTTCTTACTAGCTCTTGTAGCTCAACACCCATATCTAAATAGGAAAGCTTCGTTTGATCTAAGTCGTGATTCATAGCATTTTTTTCAATCGAAGTAATGTGGATGTCAACATAAGCTTGTTCATCTATTGGCACAATAATTGAAAATGCTTTTTCAATCATTTTGATTAAAATAAGTGTATTCTCTGAGATTTCTTCTTCAGAATTATTACTACGTGATAAGAAATTGCTTGTTTCAATCCTTTCTATCGCAATAGCAAGGTGGATAGCTAAAGTTTGAAATTCATAATCTGTAAATTTCAATTGTGTCTTATTCATGTATCGATTAAGCAATTCGGCTACTTTTTTCAATATGTCCTTATTTAAGAAATTATTCGCTTCACCAATGAAATTAATATTCAAGTCTAAGAGATCTGTTTTACTGTTAGATGCTGTAAAGCCACCCCAATAATAGTTCACAACTTCTGACATCAACCTTCTTTTACTTTTTTCATCAGCTTTGATGCGCACGCCATTTCGATCTGAAACTAAGGACATCCCATGCTTGTTTAGTCTTTTTCTAACATCTTTCATTGTGCTTTCTACCGTCGACCTGCTCACGTATAATTCGTCAGCAAGATTTTGAATCTTTAGAGAATCATTAGTATTCAATAATTTAGCAAACACATAAGTTAGACGGTCCTCCGGAGAGTCTGCGATATTGATTTTATGACTGGATAATAAATTTCGAAGTGTTTCTTTTTTTCCAATAAGCGAAACGCCTTTTTTAGGTTGAACCAACATTTGTACATCTGGCATTTTTTGGATTATTTCTTTCAAAATTAAAATATCTTTGCTAATTGTTTTCGTAGATACATATAATTGTTCTGATAATTCTTTGTAAGTTGTGTGCTCATTTTCAATCAAAAAGTATAGTATTTTCATTTGCCGTTCGCTAAATTCGATGCCCATTATCTTCACCTCCTGAATACAGCTTAAGTGTACAATTATTATCTCTATTTTCATACAGAAGAAAGTTCTTGATTAATGTAGAAGTTTCTAATATTCTTGATTATTTCAAATCAATAAAAAAGCCAGCAATATTTATATCACAGGCTTTTTTCTCTATTAAATCTATATATCTATATATATATATAGATAATACGTTTTTCTACTAGTTCTCACTAATCTTGTATAATTAAACCCTCCGCAACTTGACAGAGATGGAGAAGATGTCCCCGTCTAATTTAGCGGTCATCTCTCCTCCCATTCCTTCCACCAATTTTTTTGACAGGTAAAGCCCGATTCCGCTAGATTCCGTATTTGTGCGGCTGGTATTTTCGGTATAAAAACGCTGGAAGACTTTTTCAACAGAGGTTTGCGCTCCTGCTTTGATAGGATTGGCCACTGTTAATCGAATGAATGGATCCTCTTTTGAAAATGTCACCTTTGCTTGTCCATCTGCATAACGCAATAAATTCTGTATGATATTTTGCATCACTCGCAACAACATGAGCGGATCTGCTAATACAGTTGTATTTATCGAGTGTTCAGCGAACGCTACCTCGATATTTTTCTCAGAAAACTGTTCATAAAAAGAGAAAAAAGCTTCTTCCACCTCTTTAGAAAAAGAAAGCGTATGGAGATCCATTTCTTTTTGCTTCGTCTCTATTCGAGCAAGATCATAAAACTGATCCGTCATACTGAGTAATCTTGCAACAGATTGTTTGATGATCGTTAAATACTTCTCCCGTTTCTCCGTATCCTCTACCTGTTCTAGTAATTGTACATAACCGTTAATAGCAGTCAAAGGAGTTCTGAGATCATGAGAAAGGCCGACGATCGATAGTCGGATGTTTTCTTCCATTTCTTGAAATACTTGTCCTTTTTGTTCATTTTCATCCACCCATGTATTCAGTGCATCTACTAGGTCCATTAGATTCTTTTCTCGAAACTCGACTGAAAGACGACCACCATATTCTTGTCGTTCAGAAAGAGTGGCGATTTTCTTAGTCAATCGCTTGATTTCCCTTTGCAGGAAGAAAATAAAACTTCCCATAAAGATAACAACGAGAAGCAACAGCCACCTAATCAAATCTAAACCCCACTCCCCACACCGTATGAATATACACCGCATGTGCCTTTGCTAGTTTCCCTCGAAGATTGGAAATATGCATATTCACTGTTTTCTCACTATCAAAATATGGTTCTTGCCAAACTGTTTCATAAAGATTTGCTCGCGAAAATACTTTTTTCGGATGTTCTAAAAAAAGCTTCAGCAAATCGAATTCTCTTCCTGTCAAATGGACAGCCACACCATTCACATTTACATCCCTTGACTCTTTGTCCAGTAAGATTTCCTTATAATAGATGCGTTGTGACAGATCTTTTACTTGGACAGAAGTCTGATGACGAAGTTGGATGCCGATTCGTAACAACAGTTCTTCGATATCAAATGGTTTCGTCACATAGTCATCCGCTCCTGCTGCCAACAAGGAAACTTTATCTCTTTGATCGCTTTTTGCTGAAAGAACGATGATCGGAACATTCGATGTCTGTCGGATTTCTGCTAACAATGCTTCTCCTGAAAGCCCTGGAAGCATGAGATCTAGAAGGATCAAATCGACAGGATATGTGCTTAACAATAATTTTCCTTCCGTACCTGAATAAGCATCGAGAAGTTTGTATCTCTGTTCAAGAACCTCCTCCAGTAAGGAATGAACAGCTTCATCGTCTTCGATAATCAAAATAGTTTCCAGCAGGACCACCTACTTAATGTCAGATTTTTGGAAAATAAACATTCCTAGAGCTGATGATACCACGATTGTTACTAGATTGACCAGAATCATTTTCGGTGCTTGCGAATAAGTTGCTTGTTGCGCAAAGTCCGTATACATGAGCCACGTTTCCGTAAACCACTCCGTTAGAAATTCCAAGCCTTTGATTTTTGCGAAAACACCGGGAACGAAGGCCGTTCCCATGATATAAAGAAAAGAAAGAAGCAAACTGACACTGGTACTTCTAGTGATGAATGTCAAAGCCACTGGAACAGATAATGTCCCTAATGTCAGCAGAAGCAAGACAGGAAATACTTGCAGAACATAATTTCCATAGTTTTTGATTCCCTCGATTTCACCAAATCCGAAAGCAAGTGTGTAAGCAAGCATGGCTAGACCCGTGATCAAAACCACGCCAAGTGTTGTGATCAAAAGCGTAACGAGAAGTTTCGACACATAATAAGTCATTCGATTCCGTCCTAAAGATAACGTATTGCGAATCGTACCGTTTTGAAATTCTTCCCCAATATAAAAGCACGCAAATGCTGCAAAAGCCAGAAGAATCCATGCAGCCATTTTTTCCACCATTAAAATCCCTGTTGCACCGTTGATGACTGTATCCGTTGCTTGATTTAATTCATTGCCGTATTTTGTATGCATATACCATTCGTTCCAAGAATAAAAAAGCGGAAGTACGACCATCAGTCCTAGTGAAACCCACATTTTACGGCTCTTCCATACTTTTATTTTTTCAGCAGTTAATAGATTAAACATGTGTCTTGCCTCCAGTTAATTGTAGGAAATAATCTTCCAGTTTTTGCCCAACTAGGTGGATGCCATCCACAGGAACTTTTGCCTCTACCAATGCTTGATTGATGGCTGCTACTTGGTCAATTCCTTCAAAAAGCTGGATAACACGGCTAGATTGGACAAAATAATCCCTATAACCAAGAGAGTCGAGAACCGTTACTGCTTGTTCCGTCGCCGAAGTGTCAATTTTTATAAATTGACGAGATTCTTGTGCCAATTCTTCTTTCGATAATTCTTTGATCAAGTGTCCTTCATGCAAAATACCATAGTGGGTGGCGATCTGTGACAATTCATCTAGCAAGTGGCTAGAAAGCAAGACGGTGATTCCCCGTTCTTTTACCAAACGTTGGATGATTTCTCGCATTTCTGCCATCCCCGCTGGATCCATCCCATTCGTCGGTTCATCCAAAATCAAAAATTCCGGATTCGTGATCAGTGCATTTGCAATAGCTAAACGCTGGCGCATACCTAAAGAGAAATTCTTTGCTTTCTTTTTCCCTGTATTTTCCAACCGCATCATTTTCAGCAGGTCTTCGATTTCTCTATCCGACACACCGCCGTTCGCTGCTTGGATACGTAGGTTATCTCTTGCAGTTAATTCTGGATAAAGAGCAGGGGTTTCAATCGATTGACCCATACGTCGTCTTGCTGCTTGCAAATCCGTCGTTCCAAATAATTCGATCGAACCTTCATCAATCGAGATCAAACCCATAATAGTTCTCATAAAGGTAGACTTCCCCGCTCCATTTTCCCCAATCAATCCATAGATCATTCCACGTTTGATTTCGATCGATACTTTATCTAATGCTTTGGCAGCACCGTATTTTTTGGTTATACCAGTTGCTTTCAAGACCGTTTCATTTCCAAAATCCATACTTATCCTTCTTTCTTATTGATAAGTGAAGTATAGTTGACGGGTATAAAGAAAGCAGCCAGAAATGTATAAAGAAAGTGTAAATTTTCCAATTGAATGTCAAAAAAACAATCTGACAATACGTGTCTTTCCTATTATCAGACAGTTTGTTATACGCTTGTATCAGTTTCCTGATTCTTTCTTTTCGACCAAAGTCGTTTCTCTGTATTCCTCTTCACTGAAAATTTTTGCTTCTTTCAGATCAAGCTTGAGTAATTTTACCAGACCAGTTATAAGGATAACTATAGCAAGACTCCCTCCCAGAAAAATCAGACTGTCTCGCAGACGTGGTTGCGTTGTCTGCCAATCAAAGAGCGCACCAAACAGTGCTAATCCAAGTGGACTGGCCACCATGGTAATCGTTGTTATCGTTGACATCAGACGTCCTTGTATATGCGTTGGAACTTCTCGCTGAAGCCAGACCATAGTTGGGATATTCATCAGATTGTTCACGATAGCAATCGCAAAAAGAAGCAAGCCATCAATGATAACTGCAAGAATCTCTCCGTGGACCAAAAGAACCATTAAACTAATGCCTACATAACCAACTGCATAGCCATAAGAAAGCTTACGAGATCGTTCAAGAGGAGCCGATGGATCTTTTATTTTTCCTGCTAACCAGGCACTTACTAACATCCCGACAAAAAAGAATGTTTCAGTCAATCCATAAAGAACATTAGATACCTTCAAAGTACGAAGCATGATGATGGGCAGCCCTACATTGATGATGGCACTGAAAAAATTCATCAGTAAAGCAAAAACCAACGAATAGATAAGATATTTTTGATGTTTGATGTAACGCAACCCTTCAAGAAAAGAACCTTTATCTGATTCGGTAGCTCTCTTCAGTTGGTCTTCTTGTGAATGAACAAGGCGAAAATCCATTGTCAATGTAATGAATAACGTCATGATCTCAGTCAGTATCTCGATAAAAACAAAAAGCCAGAATGGAAGAAGTGTATAAAGTACCGCACCTAAAACTCCTGTTAGTAGACTCGAGATACTCGTAGCCATGCTCAAATAACTGGCAAGTTTCATCAAGTCATCCGACAATACTAGATCGGGTTTTGACGCCTGTTGTGCAGTATAAGTAAATTGGTCGGTGGCTTTCAATACAATAATCAGCAAGATTGATTGCAAAAGAATTCCTTTTTGCGGATGAGCAGACAGCCCCCAATATAAACCGTATATGGCTAAAATAACTAACGTTACAAGCTGGCTGATGATGATCACTTTTTTACGATCGTATCGATCCACGATGGGTCCAACGATGGGTGTTAGAAAAATGGCAAGTATTGGCTGAATGACAGATGCTAAAACAAATGAAATAGCTAACCCGGTTTTTTCAAGTAGCATCAGACTAAGTCCAAATGTAAAGATAGAAGAACCAAATGTCCCGATAAGAGAAGAAATTGCTGCTTTCATAACTTGTTTCTTTGATTGCTGTTCAAGAGTGAGTGTATTCATGCTCCATGCTCCCTTCGTTTTTTTCATCCTATCAGCAGATCAATTTTTTATGCTATTATGTTCACTATAATGAACACAAAAGAGGGAAGTATATGGAGAAATATGGATTGACAGCGCGTCATATCAGGATAGACAAAGGGTTGCTGATGAAGGAAGTGTATGGAGGAATCGTTGGACGGACCTTTGCTTATCGTTTTGAACGGGGGGAAGTAAATCTAGCTTTAGAGGCTTTTTTATCCGTTCTCGATAATTTAGAATTAGAAAACCCCGACGAATTTTTCTTTTTACATTATGGAGAAAAATATCGCGGACAGAAAAGTTTCTTAAAAGAAATAGCAGAAGAAACCCAACGATTCCAACATGTGGAAAAAGAACCTAAGTTTTATTTGAAGTACAAAGATAGTAAGAAAAAAGAAGAACGTTTTTATGCGTACCTCATCCACTTACTCGCTACTATTGATCGAATCGATGCACAGACAAGCGAAGTCAATACCGAAGAAATGAAGTTCATGGAAGATTATTTGATGCAGATGGAGACGTGGACGCTAAAGGAAATGAATAACGCAAGCATCATTTTGCCAATGTTGGCAGATGATATCCGCCCTTTATTCCTCTCACGCTTTAAAAAGAATTATCAGAACTACCGTGACTTTGAAGAAGACTGGTCTTTTAAATATGCCAATCATCTACTTAACTATGCCTTGATCCAGCTACTCTTTGATAGATATGAAGAAGCATTGTCTTTAGTTCCCGACCTCCAAACTTTAGTGAAAGAACATCCGAGTTTACAAGGACGCTTAGTCATCACATTGCGTCTTTCTCAACTTGAATTGATTGCTGCTGTTTTTCGAGAAGACGATGATTTCATTCGTTCAGAGACCCAACGAATCCAGACAATCTGTGATCTTTGCTTCCTAGATGAAGAAGTACGTATGGCCTACCCTCGAATCACCGCAGAACACGTCAAAAGAGCCAGAGTATATAAAACGCAAAAGGAAAAGAAAAGCACTCATCCTTAAAAACGGACCTATGAAAAATAAGAGGGGTTGTGACAAGACTTTTGTCACAACCCCTTCTTCCGAATAAACGGTGTTCTTCTGCCAACTCCTCGGTCACAAGTCACAATATTTATCAAACATGAGAAGCAATTTTCGTAAATTCCTTCTTATTTCTTGAAGCTGACCACTTCTGTCACAACCCCATGTTTGACTTTTCCAAAGACAGTCAAAAGAGTATTTTTACTTGTGAAACTAAAAAATCATTTACTTTCACATAATCTGTTCTGTTTTTTCTCGATTAAAAAAAATGTAGACAACAGCACAATACATTCGATTAGTATGTATAACGAAAAAATAAAGACATCCGTTATTCTAAATGAATGGACAGCTACATAGATAAAAAACAAAAGATATTGTAATCCAAACAGCAGAAAAATTCTTCTATAAGTTTTGAAAAAAGAAACACCATTTAATCGCCAAACAACAAATTTTTGCTGATAAAGGCGGAAATAGCTCAGTGTGGAATAGGTGATCAAAACAATAACCAATAAAATAGTAATCGATAAATCAGTTATCCTTTGTCTTATGTCCCACAAATAAATCAATTGCAATTCTGTTTTCCTTAACTGTTCCATTGGGATCAAAAAAGGAAAGTTGTCTTCCAATCCTGCTTCCTTCAATAACGGAAGATATCTATCATAGGTTTCTTGTGCAGTCCCAATCAATGGAATTTTTAATGGTTCAGCAAAACTATTTCCTGTCAGAATATTTCTATGAGAAATGGGTAGATTGTTCAAAGTGAATACATGGATGATATTCGGCTGATTGATGATGATTGCCTGTTCTTGGTCAAAGGCAAAGATTTCTTGTTCATCTTGGATGGTATAAAACAAAACATCCTCTTCTTTTTTTGTTCGTCTATCAGGATTCGTTTCATTCAAAAACCAAGAACGAAGTTGAACAAAATCGGGCATCATTCGTTCTGGGATTAATATGATTTCTCGATCCTCATTTTTATCAATTTGGATAGGCTGATTTGTTATGCTGATGAGCGGATACTTGTCTAAATAGTTTGTATTTACATAAATAGATTGATGGATCAAAGGATTCTCTTCTTCAAAATAAGCACTTGTATCAACCTCGATTGCTCCATCATCCAACAGTTGCGAAAGCAACTTTGTTTTATCTAATCCTCTCATATCTTGAGAAAGATCTGTCAAAGTCGCTTCATTGCCGCCAAGTCTTGGATAGAAAACGGCATGATTTTTTATTTCTTCAGGTACTGCTTCTGGTGTAAGGAATGTGCGAGCATATTCAGTTAACGGAACAAGTTGTACCACGCTAAAAAATAAAATCAACATTTTGACAGAATAGATAGTATAAAAGAATCCTTTACCAAAAGTTTGGCGATTTAGTTGCTTATTCAATGAAAGATTGCCTAGTAAATCAATCACAAAAAAAGAAATGATTAGACTAAAAATAAGCAAGAACAGTTGCACTAGCACAAACAAATGATTCACTGAATGTAGGACAAAGAAGAAAGCTACCAATAGATTCAAGAGAAAAAGAATCACTAATTCTTTTAATAATAATCTTTTTAAAATTTTTCTACTAGTTAAACCATTTAAACGATAGATCGCAATGTGTCTATTGTTCTCCAGTATCCATAAAATCAAGGAAAGGCTATAGAAAAGAGTAAATATCACAAAAGTAGATGCTTCTAATGTTCGAGATGGTGCAAATGTTTCTATGTCATTCTCATATTGAAAAGATGTGGGTTCGTACGCTGTCTCAAAGGAGAGATTGTATTCATCAGATAATTTTGATAGGAACCTATCTAGAGTTTTTTGATCTTTCGTTTCCACAAAAAAATCAGCTGGATTTAGCGCCTCAGCCATTTGTATCGGTAGTATAAAAAAATCTTCGTTTTTCAGTTGTTTATTTTCTAAATATTCCGCATCTGGATATTTCTCTAAGTCAGATGCAAAATAATTTTTTTCACTGATTATTTGAGGCTCTATGTAAAAATTGTTCAAAAGATGTGTTTCTGTTTGCTTGGAAAGAAAAAATGTATGTGTTTCACCTAAACGATCAAAAGAGATTTCTCCTGTTTCAGAAAAGGTATGGTCTCTCACACCATAGAATGAAACTTTTGCCATATAGTTTACATTCAATTTTTCTGAGACTGATTCAAGTATTTCTAGAACCCTAGTTTCTTGCTGAGGATCTACGATAAATTCTGGAAATCTGAACGGTGTAAAATACTCGGCCGTGTTTACCTTTTTCTGGAAATCTTCTTCCCTATTCACATTCCTAATGGCAACAGCTAATGCAAGACTTGAGAGTATAGACAACAGCAAAACGATTTTTTTCAATACTATATTAGTCATCGGCAAAACTCCTTGTTTTTAACGTAGTTAGTCAATTAAAAGTATAGATGGACACTAAACATTCAACAATCTATGTTTGTTAAGAGGTCATATTATTACAAATAGATATAGGTATATAGTCATGATATTACATAGAAAATATGGCTAACCTCATAGTATTTTAAATGTGGGAATATGGATCTGTGTCAATAAAGTGGACTCATTTTTTG